>CAZWQV010000003.1:62991-74500 GCA_964636235.1 uncultured Thermoplasmatales archaeon | reverse complement strand
AAATGAGAAAAGGATTGATGAAACAATTACAATTTGGAAAATAACTTATAGCAGCTAATTATTGAAATAGATTAATGATTATTAAGAATGAAGATATCTTAATCCAAAATGGAAACACACCAGAATTACGAAGGATAAGAAAAGATATATTAACCATGATTTCTGAAGGGATCTCATCTGTTAATCCCTATTATGCTGTTCAATCATATATAAAAAATAATGCCATGTTACTTTCATCAGGTAACATTTCTTTATCAGATTTTTCAAATATTTATCTTGTTTCTTTTGGGAAAGCAAGTATAGGAATGGCACAAGCTGTAGTAGATCTTATTTCAATTAAAAAAGGAGTTATTATAACCCATATTGAAGATAGTTCATTTTCACATGAAAATATTCAACTATATCATGGCCACCATCCAATTCCAAATGAAGGAAGTGTTAATGGAACAAAAGCAATTGAACAAATCGTTTCAGAAATGAATGAAAATGATCTATTACTTGTCCTTATCTCAGGTGGTGGCTCTGCCTTATTATGTCATCCACGTATACCACTTAAAGATATGCAAGATACAACAATTCTTCTATTACGATCTGGTGCTACTATTCAGGATGTTAATACTATAAGAAAACATCTCTCCTTTGTAAAGGGCGGGCAATTAATAAAATCGGTAAAAGGGACCGTGATATCATTAATCATTTCAGATGTCATTGGTGATCCTCTAAGCTTTATTGCGTCTGGTCCCACGGTTGGCGATGAAACAACTTTTCAAGATGTGAATGATATTTTTTCCAGGTATCAACTCTGGGATGATCTACCCAGATCAACGAGACAATTAATACATAAAGGGATAAATAATGAAATTGCTGATACTCCTAATACTTCTGATCCAATATTCAAAAAGGTCACAAATGAGATAATAGCAAATAATTCTCTGGTTTGTAAAACTGTTTATGCCACGGCAAAAAAATTAGGATATAAGCCGTTTATCTTTTCCACAGCCATTCAAGGAGAGGCTAAAGAAGTAGCAAAAAAAATTATTTCTCGTTTTCTTGATTATAAAAAAGAGGAACCTTGTAATCTTTTTATTACTGGTGGCGAGACAACAGTAACAGTGAATGGACAAGGAAAGGGAGGCAGGAATCAAGAGATGGTACTTGCTTTACTAGAACTAGTAAAAAAACATAATCTTGTGTTCACATCAATTGGTACTGATGGGATTGATGGAATGAGCGATGCTGCAGGCGCTATTGCAGATCCATATAGTTTAGAAAAAGCTAGAGGAAAATGTATTGATCCACTTATTTTTCTAAATAATAATGATTCCAATTCATTTTTTAAAAAAATGGAGGATACCATAATTACAGGTCCAACAGGCACAAATGTAATGGATATTCAAATCGTAATTTCACTTGAATAATAAATAAAGGTGATATTAGACAATCTGTAAATTTAAAATGAATTTACCCCAAACAAATCCTGTTGCTTTTAATTGATTGTCATTAACTGATATATCAATTTCGATTTTTCCACATCTCAAAAAATCATTGTTTTTGAGTTTAATTATTTTGTCCGGCATAATCTTAATGAATAATTCTTCATCAGGACCCAATGAAAAATCATTATTCCAACGACCATCCATTAAATTAAGAGGGGGACTTTTTATAGTGATATACCAATGACCATTGATGGTTTTTAGATCATAATTATGAATAGCAACATTTAATCCATAGTAATAGCAATGATCATCACGTGAATTCCAATTAAGACCGCACAGAATCTTAATATAAAGGCCATCATCATAAAATACGAGTCTATTTGTTATAAATGGATTATTGGTACCTTTTTCACGTTCTAGGGTTATTCCATCATTAGTTACCCCTCGAGAAGATGTATCTACATATGTTGAATAGGTTTCAATCGTATCGTCCTGTTGTAATTGACATGAACTCTGCACTATTGTAACAGACAGAATAGAACTAACAAATAAACTAATAAGTATTATCTTTCCTCCAAATTTCATCTTTCTTAACCCCTTGGTTCCCTTTATTAATTGATTTTTTTCAATTAATAATTTGAAAATAATATAATTTTTTTAATTTTAAATCTTTCGAAAAAAGTAAAATCCTTCTCAAAACAATGAATCATATAGAAAATGATTATATCAAATACTAATAGATTTATAAATTCAACTAAACTTATAAACTAAAACACGTTATTAGAATCAAGAACTATTATGGGCAATAACGTCCAAAATGCACCTATCAGAAGCGTAAAAAGTTGATTATATTAGGATGCAAGCTGTAAAGTTAATATAATATGGATAAATTATATATAATTAAATATTAAATAAAAATCCATCTACTAATTTAAAAATATAATGAAAAAGGTGACCTATTCATGTTTACACTAGAAAATAAAAAGAAAGCCTTTTCACTCATCCTTATTACTATTTTAATCTTTAATAGTATGATTATTTTTATTCCTACAACAATTGCCCAAAATGACTTAACGATTAACAACGATGATGGATTTTGGCAAATTAATCGCTTTGTTGAATCAAATCTTGATGATTGGGAAATAGACAATACCATAGATTTGGATTCGGGATATATAAAATTGCAGGAATTGGAAAATGTATCATTGAAAACGTACACAATGCAAAATAACAATGTTTATTGGTTTCCAACAATCAGTTTTTCACAAGTATTACCCCCATTCATTTTACAAAGACAGAATCCCCCTAAAAATCTAAATGAACAATATAATATCATAGAAAACTTACTTGAATATGATGAAGAACCATTGCCAAAAGGTTTAACTACTGAATATAACGAAGTACGGCAATTAGTCCATTATTTTCAAATCAAAATAGATGAATCAAAGGATTCAATAACAAGTGTTAGTGTGAACTGGCATGGTCGTGCGACAGATGATTTAAGAATAAGAATGTATGTTTGGTATCCACTCAATGATCAATTTCCTTCATATTTTGGCCATTGGGGGAACGTCATTTCAAGAAGATCTAATTCATCATATATCTGGATAAATACTACCATGACCAATGATATCCCCATCGCAGATGAATATATTCATATCTGTATGGTTGCAATACCACAGTTTAGTTATGAATCTAGTTTATTTTCAGATTACATAGAAGTTAAAGTCCAATCAGAAGAGCTGGCCACTTATGAAAAAGATGGTTTTGTTTTATCTGAACCAATAGAAAAAACAGATAGTAATGCAACATGGGAATGGTTCAAATTCGATCATCAAAATGAGAAGGGACCTAAGGTAAAATATTACTTTTATTATGAAAACCAAACTGAAAATTACACACTAGTTGAAGATAAATATATTCCCTCTAATTCAAATGGAATTGACAGTAGTTCTCTAGATATTCCCTTCATTTCACTTCATGACATTCCTCAGAATTATAGTAAATTAAAAATTAAAGCAATTTTATATTCATCAGTTGAATATGGGACCCCGATTATAAAAATGTGGGGAGTTACATGGCAAAATTCAAAGAGCATGTGGAAAGATTCATTTGAATCATTTCCACCATTACGTGTTAATCAGGATGAGAGTTACCACATTTTATATAAAAATGATAAAATTGAAATTGATCCTTTAGCAAATAACTGGCCAATGTTTGGTTATAATGCTCAAAATATAAGAAAATCCGAAACACAAGGACCTGATACTTTGACATTGGGCTGGTATTATAAACATGATTCTAACCCAAATTTTAAACCTGTGGGCGGAAAATATCAAAATCCAGTTCTAGGTAACGAATATCTCTACATACCAACATCAGATGGTAAACAAATTTATAGCTTTGAAATATTAACTGAACAACAAAATCCCCCAGTTGGAATTAAAGAAACAATTTCACTACCTCATGGTTATTTCATAAATAATACACCCGCCATCTATACCCAACCAAACGAAAAAGATATAATCGTTTTTGCTACAAGCAATGACTATAATAGTCTCGTTGATGGAGAATACGAAAATAAAGTTTATGCTTGTTATAGTGATAGTGGCGATAACCCAATCGGTGATTCACCTTGGTCAAAGCCATTTAGTTTTGATGTTATTGATGAAGACGATCCGAATATTTGTTATGCCTCTTCCCCGGTTATATCAGAAGAGGACAAAATGGTCTTTTTAAGTTCCTGGAGCGGAAATAATCCATTAAATCCATTATCTGGAAAAGGTAACAATTATCTTATTGCTCTTGATTTAGATACAGGTGAATACATTTGGGCAAAAGAACTTTCTAAAGGTAGTTATTCCAGTCCTGCAGTTTCAGATAGTGCTGTATATGTGGGAATAAAAAACAGTGATGGGCCTAGCGTTCTAGCCTTTAACAAAAGAACGGGAAAGGAATTAAGCTGGAATGCAAGTGTTGGTCCAATTAGTAGAGCATCTTTATTACTTTATGATAATATTTTAATTGCAATATCTGAAAAAAAATTCAATCAAATTACGGTCACAGCTTTAGATACTGATAAATCTGGAACAGAGGATGAAATAATCCTATGGCAACAAAATATTAGTGTTACAAATCCTTTGATGAATCCAGTTGCAGACAATTCACCAGCCATATATCAAAACAAACTATATATCGCAACTATTGATGGATATATCCATGTTCTAGATATTGAAACCGGAGAATATTCAACGATTTGGCAGACCAATCCAAAACAGCTTCAATTAGGTACTGCTATTTTTTCATCTCCTGCGTGTGCTGATGGAAAAGTTTTCATAAGCGCTGATAAACTTGCAAGTAATGGTGCTGTTTTTGTATTAGGAGCAAATACAGGTTCAATTGAATGGACTCGGACAGATATTACACCAGTAACTTCACCAATTGTAAGTGATGGATTTATTTATTATGCAAGCTCAGATGGGCAACTCTTTTGTGATGGATCGCATGAAGGAAATCAAGAAATTGAGGGCTATTTTGAAACAGTTCCAATCTATTTACCCCATCCAACTGATACATATATTTGGGAAAAATTACAAATAAACGCAACCGATTTTGCAAATCATATTACCATTAGTATTTTAAATGAAAATGGGAACGTACTAAAGGACAATATTAAAACATCAATTAATTCTCTAGATTTTTTAAATGATCTTAATACTGGAAAACCAGAAAAAATTATTTTAAAAGCCGAGTTGCAATCTGAAGATAGTTCTGTTGATGTTTCAATTAACAAATGGTCAATTACCTTTGGTATAAATGAGAGCTCTAAACCTACCTTTTCTAATTTCAAAAAAGAGCTTGATCTTCCAGTTACTTGTAAAATTGATGTGCAAGATAGTTACAATGGGTTGAATAATACTACAGCCAAATTTAATCTTCAATACTATGAAACAGATGAATTTAAACAGAAAAATGGTATTATAGAAACAGATTTTAATAATGGATCGAAAAATAAAGAGACATTAGTTGTGAATCTTTCTAGCCTTGATTATTTGACCATCAATAATTCAACTATGAAGATTCGGACAAATATTTCTGATCTACAGATCCTTTTCACTATTGAAAATGTGAATGGAACAGAAGGGACATCTGATTGGTATAATATCATTTCTCCAAAAGATAAAGAAAAACCAATACTTTACATTAAAAGTGTTGTACCTGCCTTAACAAAATCAAATCCACCCACAATTTATGTATCCTCTCTACAACCATCGATTTCTATTAAAGCAAAAGATAAAGGAACAGAAGATAATACAACCGGCTTAAATGTCGATTCTGCCCAGTTTGAACTTGAATATGAAAACGAAAGTGGCGATCAAACAGGAACATTTAATGCAACCTGTACCGGTACAAATGGCACTAAAAATAATGTTACTATAAAAGCCGATATTTCTTTATTAGATTATGCAGATAATATTACAGATCTAACCCGCATTCGTTTTTCCATATCAGACATGGCAGGAAATTCAAATTCAAGCAGTTGGATCTATATTAATTTTGATGATGAAAAACCATACTCATTCATTGAAAATGATGATGAAATACCTGAATCTACTAACACAACCCCAGTGTATATTGTTATAGATGCAATCGATAATTTAAGTGGAGTTAAAGAAGTTTCTTTGTATTATAAAAAAATTGGAAATTCCCAATGGTCTTTATTTGATACTGATACATCAGAACCATATACATTCAATTTCACTATTAATACGGGAAATAGCGGTGTTTATGAGCTGATTAGTATCGCAGAAGATAAAGCGGGAAATGAGGAGAATTTTTCAAAATCACCTAAAGATATTACTATTGATATCACAAAGCCATCTAAACCAATATTTACCGGTATTGTGTTTAATGCCAATAACGCAGAAGAAGCTGAACCTCCTGTAATCAATAATGTTACCTTTGAGGATGATTATAAATTATCAAGTGTTCAATATCGTATGAATTTCAATGGCACCAATGACTGGAGATCCATTAATGATGAACCAATCGACACAAAAACATATACTCCATCCTGGAAGATAACAAACGCCCAATGGAACGCCATGCAGGAAGATGTATCTTATTATATATATTTTAAAGTTACAGATTCACTTGGCAATACATACATTACAGAGAGTAATTCAGATGCGATGCAAATTAGAAAAGATTTCTATAAAAATTCAGAATATGAAGTAGATGTATCAGATTTTGAGAATTGGCAATGGACAAATGAATACATCATTCGAGTCAATGTTAATGAATCTGAAGTAATAAATAATATACAATTATATTATTCTTATTCTGAAAATGATAAAGCTGATTACAACTGGAAACAATATGGTAAAAATTTATCAAACCCGGATTATGAATGGAAGTTCAATCCAGATGAAGGAGATGGATATTATAGTTTCTATGTTAATATTTGGGATGCCCAGGGAATGAAATATACCTCTGAGATAAAAACTGTTCAAATCTCTTTATTTCCAACTACCCAACTTATGATTTTCATCATCCTGGTAATAATCCTGTTCATTATTTCATATTTAGTCTTTACTCAAGTAAGAAAATCTAAACATAAAGTATGAGGAATTATTCCGGATAATAAGATTGAAAGAGAAGATCTTTTAATTCTTTTATTCCCTCTTTTGTTGTACTGGAAATTTTCATATTATTACTCTGTGATTTTTTAAGATCGCATTTACATTCAACAATTAATATGGGGACATTTTCAAACTGCTTTTCAATCAATTTCTGTAAATTTATTTGATCGGTCAGCGAATAACCACAGGTTTCAGAAACATCGAGTAAAAAAACAATGACATCTGCAAGATGAGTTAATGCAGCAATTGCCAGTCTTTCAATTTCATTTCGCTTTTCCATCGGTCGATCTAGAAGGCCTGGAGTGTCTATGACCTGAAATCGCTTTATATCATATTTTTCCTTTTTCTCCATATGTCCAACATAGATCTCTTTTGTTGTAAATGGATACTGAGCAATCATTGGTTTTGCATGAGATAATTGTTGCAACAGTGAAGACTTACCTACATTTGGATATCCAGCAAGAACAATTGTTGGAATATCCTCAATAGTGGGAAGTTGTTGTAAGAATCGTTGGGTTTCAATCAAAGTGTCCAAATGATTATCTACTTGATGAACAACACTTGATAATCTTCCATAAATTTCTTTTTGTTTCTGTCGAATAAAATCAGGATTTCTACTTATTCTCAATGATCTTATTTGAGATACGAAAATCTGTTGACATGTGGTTTCAGCCCAATGTACCGCACCAAGAGATTTTCGTAATCTATCATTATCAATATGAATCTGGAGCAACTCTTGATAGAATTGAGGCAGGTTTTCAATTGAAGGAAAAGAATGTACGTATGAATGTAATTGTTCAATTAAAACATTAGCATAAGATTCTGTCCGAGCAAGAATAGTTTTTTTCTTTTTATAAAAAGGGTCCCGATCTAAAATGACCTTCTTTTTTGCTTTTGTAATCGCTCTTTCGACTAATTGGTCAGCAGTTAGAATAATAGGAATTTCTTTAAACATATCTATTTCAGTAGCTGGCTATAGGAATCCCCTAAATTAATATGTCGGTGTTTAATATATATAATAATTTGTTAATAAGCATTAATTATCAATAAATCTAAAAATTTAAGAACAATCCATATCATATCATTTGTGTAACACACAAATAAATAGACATATAAAAATATATATTTATTGGGTGAGGCAACATGAAACCCTATCTAATTCAAATGTTAAAGGAGCTGGCATTACTTGGTGCTATTAAAAATCGAATTGAAGTATCCTCCATGGAATTATCAGAGAAATTACAAACCAGCCAACAAACTGCGTCTAGATATCTTCTTGAACTTGACAACAATAAAGCAATTGAAAGAGAGATGGGGATTAAAAAACAATTAATAAGAATCACCAAAAAAGGATCAGAGATATTAGAAAATGAATTTCTTGAATATAAACATATTTTTGAACTTCCCCATCGCATTTATTTTGTTGGAACTGTGGTCTCCGGATCAAAAGAAGGTTCATATTATGTTTCGAAAGGTGGGTATATGAGTCAATTTGAGGATAAGATTGGTTTTAAACCATATCCTGGAACTCTAAATGTAAAAATCGAAACAATGGAAAAAAATAAACTTCGATTCTTAAGAAAAGTAGAAGGAATTGAAATTGAGCCTTTTGAAGAAAATAATAAATCATTTGGTGGTGCCAAATGTTTCTATGCTTGCATAAATGCAACCAGCACCATTCTTTGTTTACCTCGTCGTGGTCATTATTCAAATGTTTTAGAATTTCTTTCTGAATCTTATCTTCGCGATTCGTTAAAATTAGAAGATGGTGACCGGGTACAAATCGTTGTAACTATTGAAAATCAGCTCTCTTGCGAGGTCCATGATGAAGAACAATGATGTCGCTTCGCTCTTATTAACCATCGCAGATCTACTCGATATTAAAGGTGAAAATTTTTTTAAGACCAGAGCCTATCGAATGGCAGCTCAAACGATTACAGATTTATCTGAGGACATTGAACAACTTGTTGCTGAACAAAGGTTGGAAGAAATTCCTGGAGTTGGGTCTGCTCTTGCAAAAAAAATTGAAGAATATGTATCAACTGGAGAATTACAATTTTTAAAAAAACTTGAACAACAAATTCCACTATCAATTCTTAATTTATTAGAGATACCAAGTCTGGGTCCTAAAAAAGTTTCAACCATGTATCATAAATTACACATTACGACCATTCCAGAATTAAAAAAAGCATGTTTAAACCACCAGATCCAACAACTTGATGGATTCGGTGAACTCTCCGAAATCAATATTCTACGTGGGATCGCATTACTTGAAAAAACAGAAGGACGTGTGTTATTACATAATGCTACAAATGTTGGTGAAAAATATGTTTCTTTTTTAGATATAAGTTCTTATATTCAACAAATTTCTATTGCAGGAAGTCTGAGAAGAAAAAAAGATTCAATAGGAGATATTGACATTCTTGTTGCTTCGAATAAACCAGAAGAAATTATGAATCACGTCGTTAAATATCAAGATATCAAGCGGATTCTTATGAAGGGAAACACAAAAACGAGTGTGTTATTATCCAATGATCTTCAAGTTGATGTGAGGGTGGTTAATGAAGATAGTTTTGGATCTGCTTTACAGTATTTCACTGGATCAAAAGAACATAACGTTGCGATGAGAAGTCTTGCATTAAAAAATGGTTTTAAATTAAATGAATATGGATTATTTAAAAAAGAAACGGATGAAAAAATTGCAGGGAAGAATGAAGAATCCATTTATAAAATGTTAAACCTTCCATTTATCCCTCCGGAACTTCGTGAAAATAGAGGAGAGATTGAACAAGGATTATTAGATAATTTGCCTAATCTTATCCATCTTTCCGATATAAAAGGAGATTTACATATTCATTCATCATATAGTGATGGACATGATTCAATTGAATCAATTGCTAATAAAGCTGAACAATTAGGCTACGAATATATCGGCATTACTGATCATTCTGAATCGTTACACGTCGCTCATGGATTAAATAAAGAACAAATAATGAAAAAATCCGAGGAGATTAAAAAGCTTAATAAAAAATCAAAAATAAAAATTTTTTTAGGAACTGAATGTGACATTACACCTGATGGTGGTCTAGATTATGATGATGAAGTATTAGGATTATTTGATTATATTGGTATTGGTATTCATTCGAAATTTAAAATGACAGAAAAAGAAGCAACAAATCGAATAACAAATGCTATGGAGCATCCATCGGTAACCTTTCTTGCCCACCCTACTTGTCGATTATTTGGAAATCGTGAACCATTACCCTTGGATATGGAAAAAATTTTTGAAACGGCAGTTGAAACAAACACCTTTCTAGAAATAAATTCATTTCCAGATAGACTTGATTTATCAGATGTTCATAGTAAAAGAGCAAAAGAGAGAGGGGTAACATTTTGCATTGGTACTGATTCTCATGCAATTGATCATTTATTATTTATGAAATATGGTATTTTTACTGCAAGGAGAGGATGGCTAGAAAAAAAAGATGTTTTTAACACAAAATCCTTAGAAGCAGTTACTTCTTATTTTAAAAAATAATGGTAGATGGAAATGAACCGTAAAGAAGCGGAAAAACGTGCAAATAAACTTCGAAAAGAAATCAATAAACATAATTACAAATATTATGTTGAAAATAATCCAGAAATAACAGATTATGAGTTTGATCAACTCTTAAAACAATTGGAAGACATCGAACAAGAATTTCCTTCATTAATTACCCCTGATTCACCTACTCAAAGAGTCGGTGGTCAACCCATTGATGAATTTAAAACGGTTACACATCAAACTCCTATGCTTTCTTTAGCAAATACATATAATCCAGATGAACTTCGTGATTTTGACACTCGTGTAAAAAAAATTGTTGGACCCGTCTCATATGTGGTTGAACCTAAAATTGACGGAGCAGGAGTCTCGCTTATTTATGAAAATGGCATTTTTATACAAGGGGCAACAAGAGGCGATGGAAAACAAGGTGATGATATCACTCAAAACCTTAAAACAATCAATAGCATCCCCCTTAAATTACATGGCAAAGATTTACAAGATATTGAAGTGAGAGGTGAGGTGTTCATGAGCATCTCAGGATTTAAACAATACAATTTAGAACAAATTGATAAAGGAGAACAACCGTTTGCTAATCCAAGAAATGCAACTGCAGGTTCCTTAAGGCAACTTGATCCCCGGATAGTTTCTTCACGTCCGCTTGATATTTTTGTTTATATTTTAACTGAGGCTGCGAAATATTATGATACCCAGGAAGAAGTTCTCAACGGATTAAAAAATGCAGGATTTAAAGTTAATCAACATTATAAAAAAGTTACTGATATTGAAGAAGCAATTTCCTATTGCAATGAACTGGAGAAAATCAGAAACGATTTGGATTATGAAATTGATGGAGCAGTTGTAAAAGTAAACGATCTGAAGAAACATTC
>CAZWQV010000003.1:0-62891 GCA_964636235.1 uncultured Thermoplasmatales archaeon | reverse complement strand
TGATACTGTTGTGGTAGAGCGAAGTGGGGATGTTATACCGCAGGTTGTAAGAAGTATAAAAGAGAAAAGAACCGGAAATGAAATTATCAAAGAAATCCCCAAAACATGTCCAATATGTCAATCAAAGGTGGTAAAAAAAGAAGGCGAAGTTGCAGTTCGCTGTATTAATAAAATGTGCCCCGCCCGATTAAAATGGAGAGTTCGATATTTTGCTTCAAGAGATGCTATGGATATAGATCATCTTGGTCAATCAACTATTGATAAATTAATCGAATTAAATAAAATTAATAATATTGCAGATTTATATTTCCTTACTAAAAATGATATCTTAGAACTCGAAGGATTTAAAGAAAAGTCTGCACAAAATTTATTAGATTCTATTGAAAAAAGTAAACAACAAGATTTATCACGATTAATCTATGGATTGGGAATTCGTCATGTTGGAAAATATGCCGCTCAAATTCTTGCATCTAACTATTCATCAATTGACGAGCTTTCAAGAGCAACACCTGACGAATTAAATGAAATTTATGGCCTAGGAGAAAAAACCTCTGAAGCAATTGCCACCTTTTTTTCAACAGATGAAAATAAATTATTAATCGATAAACTGAAATCTATTGGAGTGGAAACATCTCAAATTCAGAAGGAAAAAGAACTGCCATTCAAAGGAAAACAATTTGTTTTTACTGGAAAACTAGAACAGTTATCACGATCAAAAGCTGGTGATTTAGTAAAAGAAAAGGGCGGTATTGTTGCACCTTCTATCAATAAAAATATAGATTATGTAATAGTAGGTAAAAATCCTGGTTCAAAATATAAAAAAGCATTGAAAGAGAATCTACCTATTATTAAAGAAGAGGAATTTTTATATATGACAAAAAAACCTAAAGAAAGTGAATAAATCATGGAATGTAAAAAAGATCAAAATAAGGCTAAATATTGCAATTGTTCCTATGGCTGTGACAAAAAAGGATACTGTTGCGAATGTTTACATTACCACCGAAAAATGGGACAATTACCCGCCTGTTTCTTTCCTGACGATATTGAAAAAACATATGATAGGTCCTTCGAGCGATTTATTCAACTATATCAAGAAAGAGGGCACTGGTGGTGAACAGAAAAATAGCATCATCATTTTTTCTTTTTTATTGATATTTCAATGGTTTCTATTTCATCCACACCTTTTAAGGATGAAATCATTCCTTCAATAGTATGTTCAATAAATTCTTTTGGAAATTCTGTTAAAGGAATGTTTTTTCCATTTACTTTTAATTCAATATAATCTGTCATTTTATTTCTCCTTTCTGTTAACTTATGTTCTAAATAAATTTTTATTTTATCAACATCATCATGATAGGTCCATAAAGTATTTTCTCGTAAACTACTTTGTTCATCAATTCTAATTTTTGATGTCTTTTTATCATTTGCCCCCTCAATTATAACAACATCAATCGATCCATCATTGACAGTAGTAATTATATCCGCAATATTCAATGATTTAGGCTGTATGATGGTTGTTTCAATAAGTGATGAAAAAACAACAACATCCGATCCTGCTACTTTATACCTATCCGTATCCTTTCCTTTTGTATCCAATGATAGTTCTTTATTAGTTAATTTTACAGTTGCCACCTTATATCCACTTGATTTCAACCAAGAAATTATTTTTGTAATAAGTAACGTTTTCCCTGAATTTGATGTTCCATAGAATCCTATGATAACCGAATCGTTCATAACAAAACCATTTTTTTATTTTATCATTGAAATAATACATAATTTTATAAGTGTTTTTTTATTTGCCATCATTCCATGGCAAAAAATCAACAAGTCATAGTAACAATTACACTCGCATTACTTATTATTATTGCAGTAGTAGTTGTCGCCTATGTTAATTTATCGGAACCAACAGATCAGGAACAAAAAGATACAAATGAGGATAATAAAATCGATCAAACACCTTCTGTTTTTACATGGATCATTAATCAGACTAATACAGAAACAATATTTAATTTAACAGAGTTGGAAGAGTTAAATTCTGTTACCGGTCAAGGAAGATATATCAAAACAAAACTACTTCCTGATACAGTATTGATCGAAGATGCTCACAATTACACGGGTATACCTATTACTAGTTTTTTAAATGAGATGAATGATATTCCAAGTAATTATACTCTATTAGTTACTGCAAGTGATGGATGGGAAAGTGAATATTCTATGAACCAAGTCAATGGATCAGTAGATATCTACAACGAAAACGGATCGGTTATTGAAAATAACACAGCCACAATGATTCTTGCCTATAAAATAGATGGGCAATATTATTCTGAAATAGATCCAGACAATGAAATCGGCCCTTTTAGAATTGCATTTATTGGCGATGATAACCCAATTACTTCATCAAATCTATGGTCAAAAATGGTTGTAAGTATTGAAATTATAGCTCAACCATAAACTTTTTTCTTTTTATTGTTATAATCATAATTACATATGTCCAAGGATTTAAATGATTTCATCAAGCTAGATAAAAAATTTGAACAAATAAAATTTATTTCACAATTTCCTAGTAAAAAAAACCTTGTCGGTCTTGTCAACATTCATAATAAGACCCAAGTTGTAAAATGGTTTCAACCATTCGCAAAAAAGCAATTCCTAATAGAAAAACATCAATTATCTCTTCTATCCAAAAAAAACCTGTCCCCACAACTCTACGAAATTGATAACAAACATTACATTATATTTATGGAACACATCCAAGGCAAGAATCTTTGTGAAATGATAAACGATCCTCACATCCATATTCTCAAAAAAGAGCAGGCATTATTTCATTTAGTACATTGGTTTTTAAAGTTTCATACATTATTATCTAATGATAAGGGATATATAATCCATGGGGATGCTCACTTAAAAAACTTTATAATAAACACATCTATCATCGGTCTTGATTTTGAGGAGTCCAAACGAGGGAGTCCTTATCAGGATATTGCATCTTTATGTGTATCAATTCTTGCAACAGATCCAATGTTTACGGATGAAAAAATTAAATTAAGTCATTATTTTGTGAACAAATATATCAACAATTATCCAGAGAATCAGGAACGATTTCAACCATATTTTTCATCATCTATGAATCAAGTTATTAAAAGAAGAAAAAACAATGAAAAACTAAAAAATGCTTATCAAGAATCAGATAAGGAAAATCAACTCTATTTTGATAATGATTCAATAAGATAATCTATTAAAACTAAGGCTATCATACTTTCAGCCACAGGAACAATGCGAGGACATAAACATGGATCATGTCTTCCTTTAATAGTTAGACTTGTTTGTTCCATATTTTGTAAATCTACAGTTTCTTGAGTTATACCAATAGAACTGGTAGGTTTTACAGCAATGCGAATGATGATTGGCATACCATTGCTAATACCACCGAGTATGCCTCCAGCATGATTTGTTTTGGTTTTTAATTGTCTATGTTCGAAGAATATAGCATCATTATGTTCCGATCCTTTCATTTTTGCTGATTGAAAACCATCACCAATCTCAACTCCTTTCACCCCCCCTATACTCATTAATCCTTTGGCAATATTAGCATCTAATTTCTCAAAAACCGGTTCACCAATACCTGGGGGCAATCCCTTAATTTCAATTTGGATAATCCCACCTACTGAATCCTGATTCATTTTTGCTTGAATAATTTCATGTTCAAAATCCATTTTCTTTCCATGAATCTCAATGATACGGCCATGAACTGTTATTCCTTTGGTTTGCAGGATCTGTTTTGCAATTGATCCTGCAAGTACCCTGCCAATCGTTTCCCTTCCAGATGCTCTTCCACCCCCTACTGGAATTTGACCATATTTTTGATAATAGGTCAGATCTGCATGCCCTGGTCTAGGTTTGTGAAGTATTTCATCATAATCATTTGATCGTGTATCAATATTTTTAACCTGTAATTGAATAGTACCTCCTGTACTTTTTCCATTTTCTATTCCAGAGATAACTTCTAGTATATCAGGTTCGCTCCTTGATGAAGTCAACTGACTTGTACCAGGTTTTCTTCTATTCAATTCTTGTTGAATCATATCTAATGAAATCGTAATATTTTTCGGACAACCATCTATTGTTACTCCTACTGCTTCACCATGTGATTCACCATATGTTGTTATTTTAAACATACTTCCAAAGGTATTTGCATTCATGTTTCTACCAACTTCATATTTGCTTGTAATTGTTGCATCGATTCAATAAATGAGGGATAAGAGATTGGAATGGTCTCAGCATCGGTAATTTCAGTCACTCCTTTAGCTCGTAACCCTGCAATTCCTAATGCCATTACGATTCTATGATCTTTGTGTCCATTAACCTTTGTTCCAATTAACTGTGATGATTTAATGACAAGACCATCATTAGTTTCTTTGATATCTGCATTCATTTTTAGTAATTCAGATGCAATAGCTGCTATTCGGTCAGATTCTTTCAAACGGGCATGCGAAGTATTAACTATGGTAGTTAAACCATTGCCATAACAGGCAAGTACCGCGACAATTGGTAATAGGTCCGGGGTGTCAGCTAAATCTATTTCACGGCTTTCATCATGCTTCAACGATTCAATAATGGATATGATTTTTTTATCTCCCTGGATATCATTAAAATCTAATCCTTTGATTTGAATATGAGATGAGGTGATATAAGCTGCGGCAAAAAGATATGCTGCTGAAGAAAAATCGCTTGGTATAACATAAGTTTGAGGTTGGATTTGCTGTCCTCCAAATATATGGAATTTCTTATACTCATGATTTTCAATTTTTATTCCTGATTTCTTTAGATATTTTAAAGTCATATCAACATATGGTTTTGATTTTAAATTATTTACATGAATTATTGTATCTTTATTAGATAAACAACAAGCAATGAGTAAACCTGAGAGAAATTGAGAACTTATCCCATCTATTGTTGTTTCACCCCCTTGAATCATTCCAGTAATAGATACAGGAGGTTTACCATTATTATGAACTGTCATTGCTTTGGCCCCAAGATCATTTAGACAAGTAATCAATGGTTCAATTGGCCTTTGTTGAATTGATGTATCCCCTGTTAAAACCACGGTTTTTATACCCAGAGCAACAATTGCACTCATGAAACGAAGAGTGGTACCAGAATTTCCAACATCAATTGTTTTTAGAGAAGGACGAACGAATCCATTGGTACCCTCGATTACTAGATCTGATACTTCATTATGTATACTAGCGCCTATGGATTTACAAGCATCAATCGTTGCTACGCAATCTTTAGCCATAAGTGGATTGGTAATAACTGAAGTACCATTGGCAATACTGGAGAGAATAATAGCTCGATGGGTATGACTTTTTGATGGAGGAACGGTTATGGAACCGTTGAGTTTATCGGATTGTTTAACGATAAGGTTCATTCTAATTGCCTCAATAAAGCTTTTTCACAAATATGTTCAGGTGCTTTTTTACCTGTGAATAATTTAAATTGTTCCATTCCTTGGTAAAGAAGCATATGAAATCCTTCTATGGTCTTTAAATTGCGTTTTTCAGCTTCTTTTATTAGCTCTGTTTTTTTAGGAATATAAACACTATCAAAAACAATTAATCCATCATGCAGAAGAGAAGGATGTATAGGTATCTTTTTTTCTGTTATTCCTTTCATACCAATAGGCGTCGCATTTATCAGAATATCCGCATGTGGAACATATCTTTTTGCATTAATCATCAAATCTGTTGTAATATTTGTTTGAAATGAATTGGTAAGATAGTTGGCAAATAATGAAGCATGGATCAATGTTCTATTAATGATAATTAGCTGTTTTATACCTTCAGATAATAAGGCTACTGCGATTGCTTTTGCGGCTCCCCCTGAACCAATCAATAATACTGTTTTATGCTCAAGGTTTACATTTGCTTTTTTAAACGATCTGACGCAACCTATCCCATCGGTATTATAGGCAATAATAGTTCCATTTTTCAAAACTAAGGTATTTGTTGCTTTTATTAATTGTACTTGTTTTGAACACTGATCTACATATGATAAAATTACCTCTTTAAACGGTATGGTAATGCTTGCTCCTTGAATACCTCCCTCCTTCATTCTATCGATAAATGATCCAAGTTCTTCTTTTTTTAAAGAAAGTATATCATATTTATATTCTGCATCAATACCTAGTTTTTCAAAAGCTGCTTGATATATCACTGGACTTAATGAATGGTTCACTGGATTTCCGATGATATAATATTGATTCATTTCAAACCCATCATTTTATAACAATTCATCATATCATATATATTCATCTGACCTGGACCAGTAGGAATATTAATTGATGCATAGGTTAAAAATGATCCCAATATTGGAGCTACTAGACGAACATATCGAGCATGATTTCCCATCCCAATAACAATAAGATATGTTGATTCATTTATTAAATCAAGTAAGCGGTATGCATCCGTTCTTGATTGAACCATTGTAGAAATCTTAATAACGTCATAATCTGAGTTAAAAATCGGGAAGTTCTTTGGAGTTTTTTCAAAATCATGCATGGAACCAATAACCTTACAATGATATTTCTTTGATTCTGAAATGATCAGTTCCTTTTTTGGATTTGAAACGTCAACATCAACATAATCGCATTGTTGTTGTATTGCAATCATAATATTATGATAATTTTTTCTATCAGTAACAATTGTTGGAAGAGCACAAAGAGATAGCAATTGACCAATATCAGTATCAGGAATCAAATCTAATCGTAACTCGATAAAGGATGCCCCAGAGCAGTTGGCTTTTTGTATTTGTTCCTTAGGATTATCACCTGCAATACTTGCACATATGCGTATAAAAGGAATGCCCAAATAATTTCGTATTTGTTCAACAATTTCCTCTATTGATCTATTATCAACAGTAATACTAATATCGTTATTTTTATAGTAAATGGATCTTTTTTTTGCATATTCAACAAGTGTCTCTTCAATTTTTTCATTATTTAATAAAGGTCTTTTTGGTGTCTTTGATACTCTCTCTTTTAGTGTTTTAATAGATGCTTCAAGGTTGATAATTACCCCATTCAATCGTAATCTTCTCATATTTAATGGGTTAAGTACCACTCCACCACCAGTGGCAATAACACAGTTATCTTTCATAGCCATCATTGAGATTATTTCTTCTTCTTTACTCCGAAAAGAAGATTCTCCAAAGTGAGTGAAATATTCTGATATACTCATCTTTGATTCTGATTCAATTAAATCATCAGTATCAATAAATTGATAGGATATTTTTTTTGCTAGAAGTTTTCCGATACTTGTTTTCCCTGAACCCATAGGACCAGTTAGAACAATATTCATTTCATCATCTTCCTTATTTCCTCTAATATTAATTCATCAGTTACCTGGTCATATAGATACACCTGACCAATTGATGAAAGAAGAATTAATCTGATTTGATTATTTTTCACTTTTTTATCATGTTTCATTAAGGTCAAAAGTTTTTGTTCATCATAATTATGTGAAATGGTATGAGGCAATTGTGCTTGTTTTATGAGTTGTTCAATTTCATTATATTCATCTATATCAATATTATGAAATCGGAGTGATAATAATGAAGAAAAAATCATTCCTATTGCTATAGCTTCCCCATGAGAATATTGTGAATAATTTGTAATTGTTTCCAGTGCATGACCTAATGTATGACCAAAATTCAATATGGATCGAATTCCTTGTTCTTTTTCATCAGATTCTATGATAGATGCTTTTATTTTACTACATTCTATTACAACATGTTCTAAGATATTTGAATCTTTTCTTAAAATTTTATTTATATTTGTTTTTATATAATCAAAGAGCTTTTTATCAAATATTAAACCATATTTTATTACTTCTGCAATCCCTGATTTTAACTGTCTTTCTGGAAGCGTCTGTAATACCTGAACATCTGATATAACAAGAACCGGTTGATAGAAAGATCCTATCAAATTTTTCCCTTTTTCTAAATCCACTGCAACTTTTCCACCAATAGCACTATCTACTTGTGCAAGAAGTGTAGTTGGAATTTGCACATAGGTAATTCCCCTCATATATGTTGATGCGACAAAACCTGCAAGATCACCAATAACACCTCCACCTAAAGCAATAATACAAGCATCCCTATCAACTGAAAGTGATACTAATTGCTGGAATATCTTATTAGCAACATCTAATGATTTTGCTGTTTCGGCATCTTCAACTAAAATGCTTTTAACCTCTACATCTTGATTTAATAAACTTTTTTTCACAGCATCCAAATAGATATTTGCAACTGTGTAATTTGATATAATAATACAAGTGCTAGGTTTTATCTTTTGAAAAAGAATGCTTCCAACATCTTTTAATAAACCTGAACCAATATAAATATCATAGGATGTATGTGGCAGGTTTACTGTAATGACAACCATATTACATTTCTCTACCCATACATTGAATTATAGGTTTAATACCTTTCATTACTTCATCAAATTCATTCGGGGTAAGGGACTGATCACCATCGCATAACGCTTGTTCAGGATGATGATGAACTTCAATCATAATTGCATCTGCTCCAACTGCAATCGCTGCCCGTGAGATGGGAAGAATAAGATCTCTTTTACCTGTTGCATGACTTGGATCAACCATGATTGGAAGATGGCTTAACTTTTTAAGTATTGGAACAGCACTGATATCTAAGGTATTTCTAGTCATTGTTTCAAAAGTTCTTATCCCTCGTTCACAAAGAATAATTTTATCATTTCCTTGTGACATAATATATTCAGCAGATAGTAAAAATTCTTTGATAGTCGAATTAAATCCTCTTTTTAACACTACAGGTTTTTTAATCTTACCTACTTCCATTAACAAATCATAATTTTGCATATTTCTACATCCAATTTGTAAAATATCAGCATATTGAGCAACAAGTGATACTTTATCAGGAGACATTATTTCTGTTACTATAGGGAGGTCGGTTTGTTTTTTTGCTTCTAAGAGCATTTTTAAACCATCTTCACCGAGCCCTTGGAAACTATAAACAGAAGTCCTTGGTTTATATGCCCCCCCTCTTAATATGTGAGCACCAGATTTTTTAACTGCTTTGGCTGTTTCCATAACCTGAATCTTATTTTCAACTGAACAAGGTCCCGCCATCATCACAATTTTTTTTCCACCAATGATAACATTACCAACTTGTATCTTTGTATCCTGAGGATGGAACTGTCTACTTACAAGTTTATATGCTTGCGATTGTTGTATCAAACGTTCAATATCGCTCATTGTATTACAATGTAATTCATTATTATCCATTATTTTTCCTCCATTCTCTGTAATTTTTCCCCTTGGTTACATCCTAATTTTATTTCTTCGACCTTATTAATAAGTTCGGGAAATGATTTTTCTGGATTGTCAATATATTTTTCATAGATTTTTCCAATAATACTACCAGTTATAACTCCATTAGCACCTGCAGCAATAACTGCTTTTGCTTGCTGTCTATTTGATATACCAAACCCACCTAATATAGGTAAATTTGTATGCTTCTTAACACGTTGAATCAAATCATTAGTTGAATTATATACTGATTCCCTTACTCCCGTTACACCGGTTACTGTTATAATATATAGAAAACCTTCAGCTCGTTTAATAATCTCAATTAATCGTTGTTCTGATGTAGTTGGTGCTATAAGAAAAATAATTTTTATTTGATGTTTTTTTCCAGCTTGTAACAGTTCATCAGATTCTTCAAATGGAACATTAGGGACAATTAATGCATCAGCACCAGCATCCTTTATTTTTTTAACAAATGTATCGACCCCTATCTGAAAAATAGGATTATAATAACTGGTTACTACTATTGGCTGTGTCAAATGTAACTTGCGTAGTTTAGCAATTCCAAGTATTGCTTTTTGAGGGGTCATACCATTTTGTAATGCTCGCTGACATGCTTGTTGAAACACAAGACCATCTGCATTTGGATCCGAGAAAGGAATACCAAATTCAATAATATCTACTCCATGTTGAGATAATAATGTCATAGCCTTTAAACTAAATTCTTCTGAAGGATCGCCATAATACATATGTACCATATACACTGATTTTCTTTTTGAAAATAATTCTTCCAATTTCATTGACATCCTCCTTTATATGATCGAACCGTGGGAATGTCTTTATCTCCTCTACCGGATAGACACACCACAACACTCTGATTCTTACTCATAACAGCTGCCTTTTTACATGCATATGCAATTGCATGTGAACTTTCCATCGCAGGTATAATTCCTTCTAGTTTAGATAAAAGATGAAATGCGTTAATAGCTTCAGTATCTGTTATTGATTCATATCTTGCTTTTTTTGTTTCATGATAATATGCATGTTCAGGACCCACTCCTGGATAGTCTAAACCTGCTGAAATGGAATGAGTCTGTTTGATTTGGCCGTGGGCATCCTGTAAAAAAAAACTTTTTTGTCCATGAAAAATACCAATTTTGCCCATTGCAATAGATGCAGCATGTTTCCCTGTATCTAAGCCGCAACCACCAGCTTCAACCCCAATCATCTCGACATTATCTTTTAGAAATGGGTGAAATAATCCTATCGCATTGCTACCACCACCCACACATGCAATCAAACAGTCGGGAAGTTTATTCTCATAAGCCATGTGTTGGATACGGGTTTCTTCACCAATTATTTTCTGAAAATTTCGAATTATTAATGGATAAGGATAAGGTCCAACAACAGAGCCTATCACATAATGGGTGTTACGACAATTTTTAATATAATCTCTAAATGCTTCATTTATTGCATCTTTCAATGTTTTTGACCCTGATTTTACTGGAATTACTTTGCCACCGATTAATTTAATTTTATAAACGTTTAATGATTGGCGTTTAATATCAACATCACCCATGTAAATATAACAATTCAATCCAATTGCAGCAGCAGCTGCAGCAGTAGCAACACCATGTTGACCTGCACCGGTTTCTGCAATGATTCTCTTTTTCCCCATATATTTTGCAAGAAGAACCTGACCGAGGGTATTATTTATTTTATGAGCGCCCAAATGAGCAAGGTCTTCTCGTTTCAGGTATATTTTTGCCCCTCCAACATGATTACTCAATTGCTTCGCATAATATAATGGCGTTGGTCTTCCTGCATAGGCAGAAAGTAAATAATCAAGTTCGTTTGAAAACTTTTTATCATTCATGATTTTTTGATAAGAATCTTCAAGGTCTTGCAAAATAGACATAAGTGTTTCAGGTACGAATTGACCGCCAAAATTACCATAATATGATTTATCATTGCTCATTGATAGACCTCCTTTCCTTTCTTTACAACATCCCTTAAAAATTGAGCAGAATTTTTTGATTTCATGAGCCCTGTTCCAATTATTATCGCATGTATTCTTGATGATGAATAATGTAGTATTTGATCTATTTGATCAGGTTTTTTAATACCCGATGCACTTATCAGTAAAATATGATTTGGCAATTTTTTTGCTAATGAAATATGAAAAAAATTTATGCACAGATCTCCATAAATATTTCTATTATTTATTTCAATAATATTTGCTCCTGCTCGAATAGCTTGATCTAATTCTTCTTCCGTTGTCACTTCCACCATCGCATCCATTTTATTTTTTACTCCAACTGATATTAAATCATGCAACGTTCCGCCTTGAGATGTAACAACTCGACTCATTAATAAAAATGCATTCGCCCCTGCTTGAGTAAGTTCACAAATCTGTCCTGGAGTATAAAAAAAACCTTTTGCAATGATAGGTAGAGAGGTTCTTTTTCTTATCACCTTTAACAATTCAATACTACCATTAAAATATTCTTCCTCAACTAAAACAGATATCGCTTTTACTCCATTTTTGTTCATTATTGAAATAAATTTTTCTATTTTTTGATTATCAATATTATTCACTAAAATGCCTTCTGAAGGAGAAGAAGGTTTGATTTCTGCAATAACACTTATTGAATCGGTAGATGAAATCGCTTTATATAATGAAAATGATGGATGTTTTTTTTTCTTATAGACAATTGAACTAACAACAGGGCCTAAAGACAGAGCATTTTTTATTTGAATTATTTTTTTAATATCTTTTTTACCCGGTTTTTTCTCTACACCTGAAGCAATATCAATCCCATAGGGTCTAATTTTACGGACAATATCAAAAATATTATTAGGGGAAATATGGCCCGCTACAATTATTGGTTTTTGAGAAACAATAATTAATTTGTTTATTTTACTATAATTATATATTCCATATTTATCATCAATTAAAAGCGCATCTACATATGGGCTAAATTTACTTGCTTCACTGACTCCACAAGCTTTAATAATTTTGCAAGGTATCTTTTTTCGAACATTTTTTACAGCTTCCGCTGTTTCATTTCCATGAAACTGGACTATATCAGGATGTAATGTTTCATAAATATATTTAGCCTTATTAATATCAGTAATTACAACAACAGAGGTTACAAATGGTGGTATAAGGTCAATAAGTGCTTTGGCTTTTTTTATTGAAATATTTCTTTTTGATTGTGGACACTCAACAATAAATCCAACTGCATCTACATATGGTAAACAGGCGAGTAAATCTTCTTTATTTGTGATACCGCAAATTTTAAGTTTCATATCGTTTGGTTTCCTCCATAAATTGTTCGAATTTATTCATCGCTTTTCCTGATTGAACAATATCACTTGCAAGATAATAGCCTGCTTTAATAGAGGTGACTTTTCCAGATATATATAAAACAGCGGCTGAATTTAGTAAAACAATATCCAGTCGAGGGTTTTGCTTGCCTTTTAATACTTCATTAAAATATCGAACTGATGTTTTCAAATCAAATACTTGAAGGTCTTTTAATGATGGAATAGAAATACCAAATTCTGCTGGATGAATCGTATATTTTCGTATTGATTCATTATTAACCTCAACTACTTGTGTTTTTCCAAGAGTTGTAATTTCATCCATTCCTCCCCCATGAACTACCATCACACGTTTTAATCCAATTGATTGCATTGCTCTGGCAATTTTTTCTGAAAGATTTAGATCATAGATTCCTATTAACTGTGCCTGGGC
The DNA here is from genome assembly GCA_964636235.1 of uncultured Thermoplasmatales archaeon. Taxonomy (GTDB): domain Archaea; phylum Thermoplasmatota; class E2; order DHVEG-1; family DHVEG-1; genus EX4572-165. Next base: position 49,790 of record CAZWQV010000003.1, on the reverse strand, counting down.
GAACGCTGGATTGGTCAATGGACCAAGCATATTAAACATCGTTCTAATTCCAAGTGCTTTTCTAACTGGTTGTACATATCTCATTGCAGGATGAAAATGAGGTGCAAACAAAAAACCAATTCCAACTGTTTCAATTATAGAGGAAACCTGAGTCGGGCTTAACTGCATGTTTACTCCCATAGCTTCGAGAATGTCTGCACTTCCACATTTTGATGAGATTGATCTATTCCCATGTTTTGCTACTGGAATATCTGCTGCTGCTACAATAAATGAGGAAATCGTACTAATATTAAATGTACTAAGATTATCTCCACCGGAGCCACATGCATCAACAATAATACCTTTCACATTTGGTGTGATTTGATAACAATATTCTCTCATCACTTGAACAAATGATGCGATTTCATCAGCTGTTTCCCCTTTCATTCTCATAGCAATAAGAAATGCAGCGATCTCTGATTCCGTTGCTTTACCACTCATAATCTCACGTGCAGTTGCAACAGCAATAGGTTTGGATAAATCTTTATTATTAACAACTATTTTTATTGCTTCTTGCAGCATGACATATCTCCAAAAAATTTCTAATTAATTTCATTCCTTCATATGTTCCAATTGATTCAGGATGAAATTGAACACCAAAAATAGGCAGTTGTTTATGTTGAAATGCGAAAATTTCGTTATCTTCAATTGATTTTGCAGTGATATCAAAAGTATTATAGGGAAATGTGGATGGATCTACAACCAATGAATGATATCTCATTACGGTTAATGGGTTGAGGATGTTATTAAAAAAATATTTACCAGTATGATAAATTTCACTTGTTTTACCATGCATGATATTTTTTGCAGGAATTATCTTACCATTAAATGCATGAATTATTGCTTGGTGACCAAAACAAACCCCAAGAAAAGGGATTTTAGTATAATATTTTCTTATTATTGCTAGATTATGGCCACAATCTTGTTTTTTTATTGGTGTGCCAGGCCCGGGGGAAATAATGATTCCATCAGGTTGTATTCTTTTTATATCAATCTCATTAATCACATCATTTCGTTTCACAATAGGTGTTGCATTTTGTTCTCCAATGTATTGAACCAAATTATACACAAATGAGTCGTAATTATCAATTATTAAAATTTTCATCTTTTCCACCTAAAGCCTTCAAAAGTGCTTGTGCTTTATGTTTACATTCGAAATATTCATATTCTGGTATTGAATCAATAACGATTCCTGCCCCTGCTTGAACATGATATTTTTTCTTTTTTATTGCCGTTCGAATTGCGATAGCAAAATCCATGCCTTTATTTGCAGAAAAATAACCTACACATCCTCCATACGGGCCTCTTTTTGTTGTTTCTAATTCATCAATAATTTTCATTGCTCTTATTTTTGGAGCACCTGATACCGTTCCTGCTGGAAAAGTTGATTTGAATCCATCAATATGTGTTTTATCATCTCTTAATTTTCCAGTAACTCTTGAGACTAAATGTTGTACATGGCTATATCGTTCTACTTTCATAAAATCAGTGACATTAACAGTGCCAAATTTAGCAACTCTACCAATATCATTTCGAGCTAGATCTACAAGCATCATATGTTCTGCTCGTTCTTTTAAATCGCTCCTAAGTTCTTGTTCGAGTCTGGCGTTTTCCTTAAGAGTTTTCCCAATTGGCCTAGTTCCTGCAATTGGATTTACTTCAATCTTTTTATCAATAATTCGAACGGATGATTCAGGGCTTGCACCAATAATTTTTGTTGGAAAATCAAGAAAAAACATGTATGGTGATGGATTTAATTCCCGTAGGTTTTGATAAAAAATAAAAGGATCTGTTTTGGATTCAATATCATACCGTTGCGAAAGAACAACTTGAAAGATATCTCCTTTTTTTAAGTATTCTTTTGCTTTTATTACATTTCCTTCATATTGTTTTTTAGAAATATTGGTTTTTATACTGATAATTTTTCTTCCATTTGATATCTCGTTTTGATGTTGAATAACTTTTTCTATTTCATGTAATCTAAAATCCTTAAGAGTGAAATAGTATGTAGTATTTGCAAACCTATCAAAAACGATTCCGTCAGTATATAATCCAAAAAGCATATCTGGCAGATAAAGATCGTTTTTACAATTATTTGGTATCTGTTCCAAGTATCTTATTGCATCATATGATACATAACCCACAAGCCCCCCAGAATAAGGAAAAAATGAATTACATGAGTATTTTGAAGCATAGTCTTTTAATAAATGAAATGGATCTTCGATTTTTCTTCTTTTGTTATTGATTCTTGCTTCATTTCCAGTTATTTCAATGATTGATTCAGGATCAAATCCAATAAATGAATATCTACTTAAGCGAAGATCTCCTCTTGTTGCACTTTCTAGTAAGAAGCAATTTGGATAATGCTTTCTTAGTGCTCCAAGGCATTTGAGTGGGTCTTTTATATTGAGTTTTGCGATTTGAAATGTCATAGTGCATTAATATTTATCATTATTGTACTATATTAATCTTTGTTGTACATATTTGTACATTTTAATATTTTTTAGAATAATAAAATAGGATAGAATGTTAATTAAAAATTGAAGATAATATTCAATAGGATAGTAAGCTATGTGTGCAAGGACATCTGTATGTATATGATTACATAGACAAATCCTTTATAAAATCAAAAATCTATATTATGCGTTACATAAGAGATGGGATACAGGATTGAATTTGGGAATTGAAAAAGCAAACACGGTAGACATGATGAGGCCGTTAATCATAAGGTCGTTACGAAGAAGTAAGATTCGGAAACAGGTGGCCGAATATTTATTTGATATTAGTCCCAATGGGAGCTATCCATCAGATATAGCATATATGATAAACACTACCCCAATAAACGTCATTGGTGCCTTAAAAGGATATAAATCAATGTATAGAAATGAAGAATCTCTTATGGGGATGGATATAATTGAACAAGTCAAAATCAATAATAATTTTATTATTTATCGAATCACAGATTATGGTAAAAAAATTATGGAATCATTTTTCTAGTTAATTAATTCCATTATTATTTATTAAATAAGTTATGTTATAATTAAAATTATATTTTTTAACAATTTTGATAAAAAACCAGTTATCTTTTATATATCATGAATGAAAAAAAAGTTTATTACAAAAACAGGACTAGATATAATGAACATCCAATATGAAGACCAATTTATTAGAATAAATAGGAACCATATTGATAATTGTATAGAAGTAGTTGGGAAAATGGCATGTAGTGATTATGGTGCATTAAAGCGATTGCTCAAAATCATTAATCTTCAAATAGAAAAATTACGAGCGAAAAAAATAATATTAACCGTAGAAAAATTTTCATCACTATCATATAGTAATCTCATTACAAAAGAATTTTTTCCTTCAGTAGCAAAACTGGGTGTACATAATATTGCTATTATCACAGGCGAAGATGAACAAGTTAAAGTCTTTTTTGAAGAATATGATCGATCCTTACTTCCAATAAAACAAGAATATAATATTAAAACAAAACATTTTAAATCCTTAAATGAAGGAATTGCCTGGATCGCTCAAAAATAAGTTAATATTTTATTATTTTTATTAAATAAAATAGGATTCTATTAATTTTGAATCATGTACTTTTTCAAAATCTGGAGTTTTACATTTTGGACAAACGAATACACCTTTCAATAATATTGGTTTATTAAATTTTTTATTACATATATTACATCTATAATATATTTTCATTATAATTAAATTCCTCAATTTATAAATATATTAGTATTATTTTAGTATAAATAATTATAGATATTTAAATTACTTTTTTAATACTTTTTAAGATTTTTTTACGTAATCTATGTAATGTAGAGAAGGGGGAATTGATGAATGGTGAGGAAAGATAGATTATAAAAAAAATATCTTTCATCCCCACTTCTCTACAAGATTATTTTAATGAAAATATAATATATAAATTTTATTATCAATTAATATACATGCTCAACAAATGAGTCAAATGTCATACTCTTGTAAAATTAATAAAAAATAATTACATTAAAATTTCATAATTGATTTATACAATAATAAATTATCATCTATGGTGATCTTCAATCGTACAGTTTAATTTTTTTTTATGGCCAATGATACTCCCTATGTTTTTACCAGTCATATATACATCAATTTATAAAAAGAAGGCATTAGAGGAAATAATAATTATTACATTTTTAATCCTATTTATCATTATTTTATATTGGCCGTTAACACTAAGTATTAGATCAACAGCTAATATTATAACTAAATTTATTCTATTTGTTTTGATACCATTATTCATTCTTTTTATGTACGAATGGAGAAAAAATAATTATAAGAACATATTTGAAAAACTTGGAATTTCAAATAAGGGTATTAAACCTAGCATTAAACTTGGGTTACTACTTATTCCTATCATGTTACTGGTAACATATTTAATTTTGATTATTACCACATATATTAATAATACCATAAACCTTGAACTTGGTATAACAAGTTTTATCGAATCATTTACTGAAGAATTTTTTTTCAGGGGAATTCTATTTCTTTATCTCATGAGCAAAACAAACCTAAAAATTGCCTATATTACTTCATTGTCAAGCTTTATTCTTATGCATCCTCAAAATTTTTCCAATCTTTTTATAATCAGTACAGTTGTGCAAGGTTTTTTAACTACTGAGATAAGTAGAAGGTCAAAAAATCTTACTGGTTCATGGATATTACATGGAACAAATAGATTTTTCTCAATAATAATTTTACCTTTAATAGCATAGTAAAATAAATTCATAATCTAAAAAAATCATTCAAAAATATCACCCTCTTTCAAAATGATAATCATAATTTTTATATAATAGGCAGCAATATGCCTGCAATCATGATAAAAAATAAGGAGAGATTAATCCCCTTTTTCGCTATCATTGTTCTCCTCATCGGAATCAGTTCAACATTATATGTTCATGCTATACAATTAAACATAAATTCGAATAATATCATCATTAATGATAATGAATATAACTTTGATTCTTTATTTGATGAATTAACTTCCAAATCTATTGAAACCGACGATGGAACAAAAACAGGTATTGGATTGGATACCCTTATTGGATATGTTGGAATATCTAATCCAGGTCAATTTCAGTACACAATTAAGGCATCAGATAGTTATCAAAAAACAATTCTTTGGGATAATTTTAAGGATGGAATCTTATCAAAAGAAAAAAGGATTTTCTTCTCGGATCTAGCGCATGCTTTCTGGGTAGGTAATATTATAGAAATAGAGGTAGATGAATTATGAATAAAATGAAAATGTTTGCAGGAATGATTGTATTAGGATCGCTATGGGGATTTTCTGAATGTATAATTGGACCAATGTTAGCAGATAGAGGTCTTCCGGAAGGAATGCTGATGACTGGTTTATTTGCTATGTTTTTTTTGGTATTCAGTAGAATGATGTTTCAACAAAGGGGTATGCAAGTTGGCATGGGGCTGATTGCTGGATCCTTACGATATTTTAATCCATTTGGTGGTTGTCAAATATGTTCTGCAATTGCAATAATGGCAGAAGGTATGCTTTTTGAATTAATATGGAATTATACCACAACATTGGATTTACATAAGATTAGTGATAATTTAACAATGAAGGTCAGTCTTGGAGTATTCACTGCTTTCACTGTATTTACTGGCGGTTATATTGTAACCCAAATATTAACACCAATTGTAGCCACTGGCGTTTTTAGTTTAGACGATTTAATATCATTTTTACCGCAGATATTAAGCAGAGCATTGCCAGTTGCATTAATTGGGGCAATAAGCGTACCGGTTACTTTATCATTAAAAACTATTCATCTTACACTTAGGGATAAGTATTATTATCCTGCAACACTTGGTACCGCCACCCTCTGTTGGATAATTGTCCTAGGAAATTGGATTTTTTATATTTAATTACTATTCGGTGATAAAAAATGAGTGAACCGAAAACGGTGAAAGCATTAGTGTTCCATCAAGAAAAATGCAAAGGATGCATGGAATGTATGAAAGCTTGTTCTAACGTACATTTTAAAACAAAAGACGGCGGAGAACAATCAGCCATTCAAATTACCAAAAAAAACGGCTCATATCATATGTTAGCATGTGATCAGCGAGGATTATGTCTAGACATGTGCCCAGTTGGCGCTTTAAAACGGAACAAAAAGGGAGTTATTATTCTAGATAAAAAGATTTGCATTGGTTGTCAAGCCTGTGTTGGTTTTTGTCCTATTAGTGCAATGAGAAAATCATCCAAGAGAATTGAACCATTTAAATGTATCTCATGCGGAGCTTGCGTTCGTGCATGTCCTGAAAATGCATTAGAATTAGTAGAAAAAAATATTTCGGATATTAAAGAAACTGTCTATCATAAATTGGGGGTTTAATTCATGGAAGGACAAATACCAGTCGAACAATATAATTCAGGTAATACAAAACATCAATGGAACATTGAAAAAATTCAATCAAAGCATAAGTCAATCAAATTATATACATTCAAAAAGGGAACTATTGAAAAAGGCTATTGTAATCGTACATTATATATTAATTTATCAACTCACGAGATTAAAGAAAAGAAAGTAACTGAAGAAATGAAGAAAATCTTTACAGGCGGCAGAGGTTTTGGATTAAAATTATTATGGGATTCTATCAAACCAACTACTCGGTGGGACTCAGAGGAAAATGAATTATTAATCACCACTGGTCCACTGTGTGGAACCACCCAATATCCTGGCTCTGGAAAATCATTATGTTTATCTGTTTCACCATCAACTGATATTATTTGTGATAGTAATGTAGGCGGGTTTTTTGGACCGTATTTAAAATTTGCTGGATTTGATGCCTTAGAAATTCAGGGAAAAGCAACTGATGATGTGGTTATTGTCATCGATGGTGAAAAAGGAGAAATCCGTATTGAAACCGCACCGGAGGAAGAAACAAATAGTCATCTTCTCGCCGAACAATTGACCTATATGTATGCATCAGAAGATACAGAAAAAGCAAGGCAGAAAATATCTGTTGTTAGTGCAGGTAAAGGTGCAGAACATAGTTACTGGGGTTGTATGAATTTTTCATTTTACGATATTCGAAGAAAAGTGCCTCGTTTAAAACAAGCTGGAAGAGGTGGCCTTGGTACTGTTCTTAGAAATAAGCATATTAAAGCAATTGTGGCAAAAGTTGAAGATTTTGATGGAGTAGCAAACCATCCTGCAAATCCAGATAAACTAGCAGAAGTTGGCACAAAATTACATCGAGAAATAAGAGAGCTGGATCGTTATCAATGTAATATGCGTGCAGTTGGAACTGCGCATTTGGTTGAAATTATGGATGATTACGATTTACTTCCCACTGAAAATTATCGATTCGGTAGTTTTCCAAAAGCATCAAAAATTTATTCACCTGAATTCTACAAACATTTTACGAAGATTATCCCTGATGGTTGTTGGCATGGTTGTACAATGGCTTGTGCCAAAACAGTAGATGCTTTTACGGTCATGACCGGGCCATATCAAGGTCAAAAAGTAACTGTAGATGGACCAGAATATGAAACCTGCGGGTGTGGTGCAAATATGAGCATGTGGGATCCATTATGGATTCTGGAATTCAATTTCTATTGTGACACCTATGGTCTAGATACTATATCAACGGGCACTGCAATCGCATTTTACATGGAAATGTATGAATATGGTATTTTAAACAAGGAACGATGCGATGGACTTGAACTTTGCTTTGGCAATAATGATGCGGTTTTAGAGTTGGTTCATCGAATAGCAAAAGGAGATAAAGGTGAATTTATACAGGTCGCCGCAAAGGGCATTAAACGAGTGAAAGACTGGCTTATTGAAAAACAATGGGGAGACCCACAGTTGATCAATGACTGCGGTATGGAAAGTAAGGGACTTGAATATAGCGAATATGTCACCAAAGAATCACTAGCAATGCAAGGCGGATATGGATTAACGTTAAAAGGACCACAACATGATGAAGCATGGCTTATTTTCATGGATATGGTCAATAATCAAATTCCAACCTTTACTGATAAAGCAGAAGCATTACATTATTTTCCCATGTGGCGTACCTGGTTTGGATTAAATGGTCTTTGTAAACTTCCATGGAATGATGTTGAACCCAAAGGTAATGCAGAAACCGATGAACCAGCCAAAGTTCCAGAACATGTACAGAACTATGTTGAATATCAAAATGCAGTAACAGGGTGGAATGTGGATAAAGAAGAACTTATTTTGCAAAGCGAACGATGTTACAATTGGCAACGAGCAATGAATGTTTGGCTTGGCCGTGGAACTCGTAAAGATGATTGGATTCCTTATCGATCCATGGGGCCGGTTACCAAGATGGAATATATCAGTAGAAAAGAACGATATGATACGTTTTTAGTCGAAAATGTTGGGATAAATAAAGAGAAAATTGAAACAATGGATATTGAAGAAAAAATGAAAACACTTTATGATTATCGTCAAAATCAATATCAAAAGCTTGCTGATGCAGTCTATTACCGCCGTGGTTGGACTCAGAATGGTATTCCTACTCCTCAAAAAATGAAACAATTGGGTATTACAGATAAAAAAATGCTGAAAATGCTTCAAGATAAAATCAATAAAGATGAAAAAATAGGTTTGAATACATGGGTTGGAAAGTACAAAGATGATGAAACACCTCCTGATAGCAATGAACATTACTGGGAAAAATGGTAATAAAAAACATGAGTGAAGAACAAGACTTGAGGCAAACAGCAATTTTGGAATCAAAATCTGTTGGTATTGCAGGAGCAGGTGGCCTTGGATCAAATGTTGCTGTTTCCTTAGCCCGTGCAGGTATTTCAAAATTAATGGTTGTGGATTTTGATATAGTTGAAAAAAGCAATCTTAATCGACAATATTATTTTCTCTCTCAGATTGGAAAGGAAAAAATCCTTGCATTGAAGGAAAATATTGAAAATATTAATCCAAACATAAGGTGTGATTTTCATAATATAAAATTAGAAAAAGGTTCCATGTGGAAACCATTCCAGAAGGTTGATATTGTTGTAGAAGCATTGGATACTGCTGAAACGAAAACCCAATTTATTGAAGAGGTGCTCAAGTATCTTCCTAATAAACCTCTTATAGCTGCATCAGGGGTGGCAGGAGTTGGAAACTCGGATAGAATCCACACAAAAAAAAATGGCAATCTTTATCTTGTTTGTGATGATGAAGCAAAATCAAGCGAAGAGGATGTATTATTAGCACCTAAGGTCTGTCTTATGGCAAATTGGCAGGCAAATATTGTCTTGGAACTTTTTATGAATAAGTGATTCAGTATGAGTATTACAGTGAATAATAAGGAATATAATTTTGTTGAACAGGAAACAGTTCAAGATCTATTAAGAAGGATAAAATTTACGTTTCCACTTGTTATTGTGAAAATCAATCAAAAACACATCCCACGTGAATCATATGCCACAACCATCATTCCAGATGAGGCAGACGTAAAAGTCATTCATATGATTAGTGGTGGATAGTATGAAAAGATCTTCTTATTCAACTTTCATAGTGCTTTGAAATTCAGGTTCCTCTTCTTCTTGGATTTCTTTTTTCTCAAAAATATATAATGGTTGGTTGATTAAAGAAAAATATCCACCTAATACACTAATGGTAAACCCAATGATTAAACTTAAACCAATGGTAATATAATCATCATTAAAATTATACGAAAGAATTCCTCCAATAAACAAACCAGTTGCTATTAATATTAAGGCTTTTAATATATTATTTTTATTAATCCATATTACAGTTTTATATTCTTCAACTAAAAGATCATCATTTCCCACACATTCACCAGATGATAGAAAGCAACAACTGTTTTTATATTTTTTCTTTAAAAATATATCTAATTTATATAAATAATATTGTTCCTAAAACTGTAATAACAGAGAAAGAAATGGCAAATATCAGATAGGTAGTATACATACATGTCCAAGCAGTTGTATTTTCAAAAATAGTTTGAGATACTTTCTTATTTATCATTGATTTAAAAATAATAAAACCAGGTATTGATAAAAAAGTTAAACACCAAAAATAGGAGGGAATAAATCCTAAATTAATCGTAATTGGTATCAGTAAGAAAGGAAAAAAAAGAAAGGGCAATACCATAAAAGCTGCTTTTTCCTCCCCATAAATATTTACCAATGTTCTGGTGCCTACTAAACGATCTGCATTTTTATCCGCTACATCTTTGGTGATTGAGCCACCAAATAAAAATAAACCTGCGATACATGCAATAACTAATGGTAGAGGATCAAAAATTGAGCCGTAAACACTCCATGATGCAAGTATTCCTAAAAATCCTCTAGGAATTGCGATCCATAGTTGATTTAACCATAATTTATCCTTCATTCGTGGACTGAGCGAATAGGTAAACGTAAAAAAAGTGATCATTCCAATAAATAAAACAAAGAGCGGATGGATAAGCATCCCAAAATAAAAGGAAACAACATACATGATAATTGATACAATATATGCTTCTTTTACTGAGATGATTCCTTGTGGAATAGGCCTGTATGATTTTGAGATGCAATCAGCCCTCTTATCTGTTGCTTGATTTAGAGCATTTGAAGCACCATTTAATAATGCAAAACAAAAACTAGCGGGAAGAATAATCTTAAAAAATTCAGAAAGAATGGGCCCAGGTGAATTTGAATAAAAAAAACTCGCAATAATAATATTTATTGATACCATGAAAGGAGCAAGTAAAGTAAATGGTCTTATTAAACCAAAAAATCCTTGAACTTTTTTCATAACATTATCAAATCTCACTTATTACCACCATCAAATCATATGTTTTGTCTCATCCTAGTTATAAGCATTATTTGACAACTCTTATCTGATTTTTAAAAAATGATGAAGGGAAAAATATAATGTATAGCTCATTTTATTCAACTACATATTATGAACGAATTTAGAGGTTTTATTGCAGTTGAAATACCCATTTCAGAAAAATTAAAAGCATTATATAATGCTCTGAACAAATTATCAATTAAAATAAAATTAGTATCCCTAGAAAACATTCATATAACCTTAAAATTTCTCGGACAAACAAAATTTGAACAGGTTAAAGAAATTGAGACCATCATGAAAAATGCTACATGTGATGTGGACCCTTTTTCAATAATATTGCAGGGGACCGGTGTTTTTCCTAATAGGAAATATATCAAAGTTATATGGGTTGGTATAACTGGTGCAACACCTTTAGCATCTCTTTCACGGAACATCGATCGGCATTTGAAGCACCTGGGGTTTCCTGAAGAAAAAAGAGCTTTTTCACCTCATATGACGCTTGGTAGAGTTAAATTTCTTAAAGACAAGGAACCCTTATTATCCATCCTCGATGAATACAAAGATGAAATATTTTCAGAAGTTCCAATTAATGCAATACTATTAAAGAAAAGTACATTAACACCATCAGGTCCAATTTACGAAACAATAAGTAAAGTTATTTTATAAAAAAAGGAGAAAATAGATGAATAAAAAACATACTGATCTGATGCAACAAGTACTTGAAAAAATTACTCCTTCCACAAATGATAGAGATGCGATAAAAAAAGCATTAAATGCTTTCACTGAACAACTTACCAATGAACTATCTTCGTATGCTTTAAAACCAACAATTACCCTAGTGGGCAGTATCGCAAAGGATACCTATTTAAAAAATACTTTGGACCTGGATGTATTTCTCCTTTTTTCTCCAGATGTTCCAAAAGATACCATTGCATCTACAACTCTTTCAATCGGCAGGAAACTATTGAAAGATTCAGAAGAATGCTATGCCGAACATCCCTATATTAGAGGCATGTTTCAATCATTTAAATTTGAACTAGTTCCGGGCTATAAAATAAAAGATGCATCGCAGAAAATCTCTGCCGTTGATCGTACTCCGCTTCATACCACCTATGTAATCAATCATTTATCCAATGATCAAAAAGATGATGTACGATTACTTAAGCAATTTCTCCATGGCATTGGTTGCTATGGTGCAGAGGCAGAAACTCAGGGATTTTCAGGATATTTGTGTGAAATATTAATTATTAAATTCAAGACGTTTCATAATCTTTTAAAAGCATCAAGAAACTGGCAACCAAAAATTATAATAAGTCTTAATAATGCTTCTATCCCTTCATTTCCTGAACCATTTATTTTTATTGACCCTGTTGATTCTGAAAGAAATGTTGCAAGCGCTGTTGCCTATGATACGCTCAATCTTTATATTAAAGCATGTGGGGCATATTTAGATAATCCAAAAATGACTTTTTTCTTTCCAAATAAAATCAAACCATGGAGCATACAACGCATTAAAGAAGAAATTAATAAAAATAACAACCAATACATTGGAGTCATATTTGAAAAACCAGATTTGATTAATGAAAATTTATATCCTCAGTTAAGAAGAGTAGGCAGAGTTATAGTAAATGAATCGAAAAATGAAGATTTTAAAATAGAAGATACCACTTTTTATGTTGATGATAAAAATCATAAAGTATATATTATTATTAAAACAAAAAATGAATTATTATCAAAAACAAAGGTACATATGGGTCCACCGACTCATTTACTAGATCATAAAAATAAATTTAATAATAAATGGAATCAACATGAAAAAGTTGTAACTGAACCATATGAGAAAAATGGTCGCATGTATGTTGAAATTGAACGATTGTACAGGGATTTATTGACCTATTTACGGGAAAATATAAAATCATTTCATATGGGGCGATTTGTTGAGGCAGAGCTACAATCAAATGGAAAAATAGTATCAACCAATGACTTACTAATAGAACAATTACGTGAATTTTGGACCCAATATTTAGAAAACAAACAACCCTGGGAATGGTAAAAATTTGCATGAGTAAAAATAATCTAGGAGAACGTTTATCAAAAACACTTGGTATTTATACCAAAAATTTTCGTTTATATCATGATCTTGTATGCACGTTAAAAAACAGAAATATAGCCTATGTTTCTTTAAATTCCATCCATCATATACCAAGGAATGTAAAAGTAATTTTAACATCCAATGCTGAGATTCATGATATTAATAGAAAAAAAATCATTGCTGCAGATGCATATGAATCAATTGATTATGCAGTTGATAAAGCAATGCATCTTCTCATAGGAAAGGACATTTATTCCCATGTGTATATTGGAATTGATCCAGGGGAAAAACCAGGTATTGCAGTTGTGGGCGATGATATTTTAATTTATACTCTTCAAGTTGATTCACCTGAGAAAGTTGGTTTAACCATTAAACGGCTGCTGAATGATTATCCTGCATCAGAATATTTGATACGGATAGGTCATGGATCGATTTTAGAAAGGAATCGAATTATCAATTCTCTTATTCCATTGCACATACCTATTGAAATTGTAAATGAAAGTAAAACATCAAAATCTCATCAAACGCAACGGATAGGAAGAGATTTAAAATCAGCTGCTTCAATTGCACTTATGAAAGGAGGAAAAGTGCAACGTAAATTGCCGTTAGATCCTACGAAGGGTGAAATAAAGAGAATTCAAGAAAAAAGTAGAAAAATGACTAATGGAAAATTTTCAATTTCAGGTGAAAAGGCAATACTTGTTTTAAAAGGAGAGATAAGTCTTCTCCAAGCAATAGAAGCGGAACGTAAATAAATTTAAAGTTGTTTTTTTCCGCATCCTTTTTAGTTAAATCTTTTCTTGTATTTTAATTTTTTACCCAAAGATTTATGTGTCTGTCGAATATGCTGGTTGGGTAAGAGTAATGAATGTAAAACGAGCTCTCATTAGCGTCTCAGATAAAACAGGCATCAAAGATTTTTCAAAGCAACTGCATACGTTAGGTATCGAAATAATATCAACAGGTGGCACTGCTGCATTGTTAAAAAAAGAACACATACCTATAATTGAAATTTCAGCTGTGACTAATTTTCCAGAAATGCTTGACGGACGGGTTAAAACCTTACATCCTCATATCCATGCAGGCATTCTGGCACTTAGAAAAAATAAACAACATATGATGATACTTGATCAATTTAATATTAAAACCATTGATATGGTTGTGTGTAATTTATATCCTTTTGAAAACACAATTCAAAAAGAAAACGTTCTACTTCATGATGTTATAGAAAATATTGATATCGGAGGTCCTACCTTAATCCGAGCGGCAGCAAAAAATTATAAAGATGTTTTAATTGTGACAAAACAACAACAATATGATGAAATCATTACATTATTAAAAAAGAAAGGAACCATACCATTATCAGATAGAGAACGATTTGCATTAGAAGCTTTTTCTCATACAGCCCAATATGATGGCATCATCTCTAATTATTTACGAAACTTATGGACAGATGAATATCTGCCAGACAATAATACCATACCTCTTCGAAAGAAACAAGATATGAGGTATGGAGAAAATCCACATCTTATGGGTGGATTTTATCAGCAGTTACCAATCATTAAAGAACCTTGTATCACGAATGCTAAACAACTTCAGGGAAAAGCACTTTCCTATAACAATATTTTAGATAGTGATGGAGGCATCGAAGCCATAAAAGAGTTCTCTGATCCAACATGTGTGATTATTAAACATGCTACCCCCTGTGGTATTGCAAGTGCAAAAACAGCGCTTGATGCTTGGAAAAATGCATATAGTACTGATACGTACTCACCATTTGGTGGTATTGTTGTTTTTAATAGAACTGTTGATGAATCCGTCGCTCGTGATCTCAGTTCCTTATTCCTAGAAGTAATCATTGCACCATCCTATACAAATGATGCTATATCTATTTTTGAAAAGAAAAAAAATCTACGACTTTTACTTTTAGACGGGTTAGATAAACCAATAGATAGGAAAGGAATGGTCTTCAGAAGCGTGGTTGGAGGCATGCTCTCTCAGCAAAGAGATGTGATAATGACCCCTCAAACCGAATGGAAGATTGTTACCAAGAAAAAACCAACCAAGAAGCAATTAGCTTCTATGGAATTTGCAGTTCGTTGTGTAAAACATGTGAAATCGAATTCCGTTGTGTTTGTAAAAGACACTCAAACAGTGGGAATTGGAGGAGGACAAACAGCTCGCGTTGATGCAACTTGGATCGCAACCAATAAAGGGAAAGAGAATATCAAAGGATCTATTCTTGCAAGTGATGCCTATTTCCCGTTCAGAGATTCCGTTGATGTGGCATCTGAAGCCGGTGTTGATGCAATTATTCAGCCTGGTGGAAGTATAAGAGACAGCGAAGTAATTAATGCAGCTGATGAACATGGAATTCCCATGGTGTTCACTGGACAGCGATATTTCAGACATTGAATTTTGTTCTCAATATCTTTTAATAATAAGAAGATATCTCTTGCATAAATGGATGTAAAAATTTTAAAGAGTGATGTTCTCGCCAGAATTAAAGAAATATCTTATGGAGATACAAGCACACAGACCCCTTCAATAATATTTATTTTAAATAACCGGAGATCTTTAAATCCTAATTCAAATATTTCGTTATCATCAACCTCAAACTGTGAGGATAACCTATTGCTACAGTTCCATACCAACGAAAAAGAAAAAAACAGAACGAACTCTTTTCAATTTTGTATTAGAAATCCTCAATTTTATCCAAAAGATATTCCAGTTAAAGCTCAAAAGGAAAAAGTAGCATCTTTTCAAATTGATAAAGAAGATTGTTGTATTTTACCTGGCAATCATGATGCGCTTTATGATTTATTACCTAATTCATATCCCTCTTTATTTATCATCCAAAATGCCTATCAACTGTATCAAAATCCTCTGGAAATCATTCAATATGTTCAAACACTTCATTCCCTTATTTTACCCAATCAACTGGTTTATTTTCCTGGAACAGCAGTTCCACAAAATCTTTCTCTACTTCTTTATTTAGGAATTGATATAGTAGATACAACACAGGCTTTAATTGCTGCAAGAAATAAGCAATATTTCCTTCATGATGATTTAATACCAATTAGAAACATGCAAACGTTACCTTGTCACTGTCCTTCCTGTTTAAAACATAACAACAATCCTACAGATCTTTCATATCAGGAATTATTTTATCATAATTACTCTTTAATGCTTGATGAACTTTCGATAATTAGCCAAATCATAACCCAACAGCAAATACGAAATCATGTTACAAAACGAGTATCATCTTCACCACATATGATATCTGTTTTAAGATTATTCGAAAAACAAGCTTATCCTCTCCTTGAGGAACATACCCCTATTTACAAGGATTCTATCATCTATGCAACTTCACTGGATGCACTGCAAAGACCAGAAATTAAACGATTTCAAAAGAGAGTAATAAATCGCTTTCAAAAACCATCCAGTGCATCAATCCTTTTATTATTACCTTGTTCAGCAAAAAAACCATATTCTTTTTCAAAATCACATCAACGATTCAAACAAGCCATCCAATCCTTACCCCAACAATATGCAATCCATGAACTTATTATCACATCACCACTTGGGATTGTTCCAAGAGAATTAGAATTATGTTACCCTGCATCATCATATGATATTCCAGTCACCGGCGAATGGTTTGAAGATGAAATTCGATTAATCAAACAGCAACTACATCTCTATTTACAAAAAAACCATTATAAGACCATACTTATTCACCTGCCCAATCCATTAAATGAAATAATAAAAGAAATGATTCCTGATGCATTTTCAACAGATTTCCAAGGATCTGCAACAACCACAGATGCCCTCCAAAAATTAAAGGAAACATTGTCTATTAAAACAAATAACATAGAATGCGTATCCGGCACAAAAAGATTTTTTGAAAATATGCTCTCTCTTGCAACATATCAATTTACGAAGCCTCTTGCTGAATCATTATTAGACCAAACAGTGATAAAAGGAAAATATCCTTATCTCAAACTTGTTGATAAAAATCAAAATCAAATAGGTATGTTAACAGAAAAAAGAGGAATGATCTCACTAACTATAGCGGGGGGAAAACGAATCGAATCCTTTAAAAAATATTATGTAACAATCGATAAGGATTTTCAATTAAAAGGATCTGTGCTAGCTCCAGGTGTTATTGATGCAGATCCCTCTATTAGATCAGGTGATGAGGTCCTTGTTATTCAAAATGATATTTTAAAAGCAGTAGGAGTAGCAATGATGAATGGAAAAGAGATGAAGCAATTAACCTATGGAAAAGCCGTTAATATCCGACATATCAATTCTTAAATTTTTTTCAGAGGTTTATTTTTCCCACAAAATGGACAACAGAACACTTTCAAAATGGGATAGAGATCTGTTCCTTCTGCCCAAATTTTCAAGCTTTCACCACAATAAGCACATTTAAATTTTACATCCATTGATTTTTTCTCAGGGATTATGTCATAAATAATGGGAGAAGAGGGGTTGATCATTCCTAATTTTCCACAATCTGGACAAGTAATAATAGTCTTCCCATTTGCTTTGTACATTGATTCTTTAACAGCAAAATATCCTTGACAATGAGGACATTTAAAATGAAAAAGCCCACCTTCTAAGGTTTTCTTAAATATTTGAATTGAATCGATCGTTCTTTTTAAATAAGAAGTGTATAAATAATAAATGATTACTGCAATTCCAATTAGAATAAGATATAATGAAATACTGATAAATAGTACATTATCCTGAAATATAATCTCCCAGACACTATATAAAAAAACTAGAATTCCAAGCAAAAAAATAATGAGATATGCAAGTTGCCATCTGTTTTTCATGAATGCACCTTTTTAATGCCATATAATGAAAGCCAGGACAATACAAAAAGAAACAATAATGAGATAAAAAAATATGTACTATTATCAGATAATTTATTCCATGCATTTTCAAAAACATTATCTCGTAATGGGTGAGTATTTCTCATAAATTCTTCTTTATTTGTATATCCATCTCCATCCAAATCATATGAAGCATCATTGGGATTATACTGGTCCATCCCATATTTTATTTCCCACCAATCAGCAATACCATCACTGTCAATATCATTATATGAAAGAGAAATCCAAAATGAATACATTTTACTTTCATAGGATTCATCATCATTCTTAGGCACAATAATCTGATATGAATAATGACCAAGGTTTTCAAAGATTATAGAGTATGTATAAAATCCTTCTTTTACATATTGCATAGGATATTGAACAATTGTTCCGTTTGGAAAAAATAATTTAATCTGTACTAATGATACTCTATAAAATGGCGAAATAACACATCTGAACGTACTATATTGATTTTTAATTTGAACTTCTTTATTAATACCAATAAAATGAAAAAGATCTGCATCTTCATTTATACTTGAATTTGCACCACTGATGGATTGAAAAAGAAGAAAAATGATACTAAAAATAACGAATATTTGAATCAATGAGTACCTGGTAGATCCATGATCCATCCTCTGCAATGTCCCCAAAGCAATACCCGTCTTTTTAAATAATTCTCCTAATATTTCTATGTATCGTTTTATAACAAAATTTTATCATAAATAAGAAAATACTGTACAAATATTTGAAATTTTGACCCGATAAAAATATGAAAATATGATTTAAATGGTCTCTATTTTAAAGTAGACAGAATGGCCTTTTAATACATGATGAACCTTATCTGCAAACCATACCAGTTCATCAATTGCATTGATTTCTTTTTTCCATTCAAATACAAAATCATAATTACCTCGGGTTGCTTTAAATCCAAGATTTAATAGTTGATCTTGAATTATTGATGGACTACTTCCCTCACTATTTACTAATATCTCTAAATAGGTTTTCATAATCAATCACTTCACTAAACTAAGAAAATAAAATCTTTTCATAACATAAATTTATCTAAAAAAATAGGAGGATTTTTGAACTCGTTTAACATTATTGCACATTGTTGAAAGATGGATGCATACAAAAATAAATTATTTGTAATGATAGCTTTAGTATTAATTAGTTCAGGGTCGATAACTGGATGTATTGATTCGTTCGAATCAATTAAGATCAATCCAAGTAATAATAATTCAGAGAATACAAAACCTGATCTTGTTTTCTCTAATGAGATTTCAATTGCTTGTTGGAATTTACAAATTTTTGGATCTGCAAAAGCAAGTAATAAATCACTTCTATCTTTCTATCATAACAAACTTTCATCCTTTGATATTTTCGTTATTCAAGAAATTCGGGACGCATCTGGTACTGCTATTAAATCCTTTGCAGAATTATTTCATAATTATTCTTATATCATAAGCAAAAGAGCAGGTAAAACAATTTCGAAAGAACAGTATGCCATTTTTTATAGAGAAGATATATCATTGGTTAATTATATGGATTATACAGATGAATATCAGTCAAAAATTAATAGACCTCCTTTTCAAGCAACATTTCAAAGTAATAATCTAACATTTTCCCTTTTCACCATTCATACCGACCCTGATGACGTTTATAATGAATTATCAACACTTGAAGAGATTACATTCACAAGTAATATTGATACAATTGTTATTGGTGATTTAAATGCGGATGGAACATATTATGATGAGTCGAATAAAAATCATTTTTTAACCTGGTATTGGGTCCTTCCAGATTATGTAGATACAAGCGTAGCTGCAAGTGAAAACACATATGATCGCATTATTATAAATGAACAGATGAAAAATAATTTTATTTCTTATGGATATATGAATAAAGTGTCACCCAGTCAAAGTGATCATTATTTGATTTACGCCACATTTGATACTGATGAGCCATAGAACGTGAATTTTTTTAAAAAATATCCCTTTTTTCTTGTAATTTTTTATGATACCATTCATCAAAATTTTCCGGAAAATCACTTGGTTTATTGTTTATTTCTTTTCCATCGATAACTTGTTCAATATAATTAACTGTACCATGAAGAGTCGTGTTCATCTCAGCATCTTTTGATGAAACATCGTGAGCTGGAAATGGTATATCTCCACTTTTGCTATACTTTTGCCTCAACTCTATTTCTCTTTTTTCACAATAATGTTGATACGGTTCGCAAAGATGTCCTTGATCTACTTCATCTTGATGAATAAAATTTTTCATATAATGAAATTCAGATATATCCAAAACATATGGATTTATATGATCTACTGTAAAAAATTTATCACAATAAAGACAGCGAAATACTTGCTCATCTTGAGAGGATTCTTTATTAAACTCATTTGCACAGGCATCATCTGATAAATCATCCTTTAAGAAAGAATAATCAAAGGAATCATCTGATTGTTTCTTAGTGTGCTGAGTAATGATGTAACCTCCAAATTAATCATTAGAATAAGTCTTTCATTTATGAAGATTTTGAAAAAAATTAACAAACAAGAAACAAAATATGAAATAAATCTCTCCCCTAAAAAGAATAAACAACAAATAGGAGAAATGCCATCTCTTCCATCTAATGACACAAAAAACACCTATCATTCATAAATCAACATACGTCGACCCTTCTGCAGTAATTATCGGCAATACTACCATTCATGCGGACTGTAGTATATTTCCGCACGCAGTTATTAGAGGTGATGAAAATTCTATCATCATCAATGAAGGATCAAATATTCAAGACTGTTGTGTGATTCATGTAGATGAAAATCATCATGCAACTATTGGGAAGCATGTTTCAATTGGACATGGTGCTATAGTTCATGGATCTATTATTGAGGATAATTGTATCATTGGAATACATGCTACAATTCTTAACGGCGCTGTAATTAAGAAAGGATCTATTATTGGAGCCAATGCATTGGTTACTTCTGGGACAGTTATTCCTGAGAATAGTCTGGTTCTCGGTGTGCCCGGAAAAGTAGTAAAACAAGATGAAAAATTTGAAAAACAAGCCATAAAAAATGCTGATATTTATATTCATCTCAGAAAAAATTATTTAGAGAAACAATACCCAAGATTTCAATGAAAAGAAAAATAAGAAAAATAGTTTGAATTATAATCTATTTTCTAATTTTTTTCGAGTATACGGCAACAGTCCCCCAGCAGCTTGTATTTTAATAATTTCTTCTGGCAGTGTTGGAAATGTAAATGTTTTATCGTTAATAATAATCAAACCTTTTTCGGGTTGAACTTTTACTGAATCACCTTTTTTATAGGCATTTACTGCATTTGAAGATTCGATTAACAATAACCCTTGATTAATAGCAGATCGATAAAAGATACGAGCAAAGCTTTTTGCAATGACTGCTTGTATACCAACTGCTTTCAAACCAACCACGGGTTGTTCACGCGAACTGCCACAACCAAAGTTTTTACCAGCGATAATAATATCACCTTTTTGTACCTTTTTTGCAAATGATGGATCTAAATCCTCAAGTAAATGAGGTTCTATCTCTTCAGCGGTGCTACAGCTATAGGTATATTTACCTGGAAATAACATATCTGTATTAATATCATCACCATATTTCCATATCGTCATTAATTCATCACCTTCCGAGGATCTGTAATTTTTCCAGAAAGTGCAGATGCTGCAACTGTTGCAGGACTTGCTAAATATATTTCTGCATCTTTTGAGCCCATTCTTCCCTTAAAATTTCTATTTGCCGTACTTAAACATCTTTCTCCTGGTGATAATACGCCTTGATGAGCTCCCAAACAGGGACCACAACCTGGAGGTAGTATGATTCCCCCTGCATCGACAAGGGTACTAATAATTCCTTTTTTTAACGCATCCTTAAATATTTGAGTTGATGCAGGAATTATTAATAATCGAACAGATGAATGTACGTGTTTACCTTTGAGAATGGTAGCAGCAAGTTCAAGATCAGATAATCGTCCATTTGTGCAAGTACCAATGAGACATTGTTGGATATCAATATCGCTTAATATCTCTGCTGGTTTTACATTATCAACCGTGTGAGGACATGCTACTAAAGGAACAACATTTGATACATCATAATTTAGTTCCTGATCATATGATGCATCTGCATCTGCTTGAATGGGATGATATGAGGATGAAGTGATATTAATAGATTTTAGATATGTTTTTGTAATATCGTCAACAAAAAAAACGGAGTTTTTGGCACCCATTTCAACACCCATATTGGTAATCGTAAACCGATCATCAATTGAAAATTGATCAACAGCCCCATGATATTCAACAGAGCAATAGGTGGCCCCTGAAGCAGTAATATCACCAATTATATGCAGTATGACATCTTTTGCATAAACCCCCTTAGGTGTTGTTTGTTCGATATTGATTTTTATACTCTGCGGTACCTTCAACCAAGTTTCTCCAGTTAACAAAAGTGCCGCGGCTTCTGTCCGATCTATTCCCGATGAAAAAGCGCCAACAGCTCCATAAGAGCAGGTATGAGAATCGCTTCCTAAGAGTAACTTTCCGGGTAGAGCAAGGCCTTTTTCAATTACGACTTGATGACAAACTCCGACTCCTACATCATAGAAATGTTTAATCTTGAAAGTGTTCACAAAATCTCTAATTTTTTTATGGTTGATTGCGGTTTTTTCGGATGCAGCAGGTATAACATGATCCAGAACGATAATAGGTAATTCAGATGAATAAATACCATAATTTTTTAATTCATTATCTATTTTTTGAATGATCGCAGCCGTATTATCATGGGTTAATAGATGATCTGGTTTGACAGTTACTATTTGACCGGGAATGGTTGATTTTTCACCAGCATATTGTGCTAATATTTTTTCTACAAATGTTAACCCCATTTCATTATCACCAAAGAGTTCATTTAATTTTTAAGTTTTTTATCCATATCAACATTGTATTTAAATGCTTTTTATTTCAAGAGCGATAAAATTGATTTTTAGAAATACATATAAGTCTCCGATGATATCATTTGTTTGTGGTGAAGATATGAGAGAAAAACAACTCATCTGGTCAACTCATGCTGTAGCAGGTGTTATTGAAGCACTCCTTCTTGTTGCTCTTTTTTCAATAATTCTTTCGACGATTCAATTAGTATATATTCCAGAGATTATGGAACAGAAAGAAGTTGAACATATGGATGAAGTTGAAAATCAATTTTCTCATCTAAAATCCGTAATCGATCTTCAATCATCTGTAAAAGAAAATGTCCCAATTTCTAGCCCAATAACGCTTGGGAGTAGGGAATTACCCTATTTTGTCACTGCAAGAGCTTTCGGACAGTTAGATATCATTGATTGGGGTGATAGTAGAATTGATACGGATTTTGTAGCAAATATTCCATTAACTTCAATTAGATATAATGCAATGAATTCTTATTTTATTGACCAGGAATATGTCATTGAAGGAGGAGGGCTAATCCTCAAGCAATATGATGGTGAAACAGTTCGTATTGAGCCATCTATGAGTTATGATAATGAAAGCACACAAATAAAAATTCATTGGACCTTACCTGAGTTTTTTAGTGTTGCTGGAAAAAATTCGACATCTGGTTTTAAAGGATGCTATATTAGAAGCAATTATTCATCAGATGTTTCGTATCAAGGGGCAACAACATATATTCGAATATATACTGATTATCTCACTGCATGGAACAATACATTGAACCAACTTTTAGAAGAACCAGTTGACAATGGATACATGGTTATTGAAAAAAAACCTATTGCATCTCCTACATATGTGGAAATTTCTTCAGGGACAAAATCGGTTTATTTGGATTTAACTTTAGTAAGAATCGGCGTGCAAATTGGTCCCGGTATTGTTGTTGATTAAAAGTAGTTGACGCATGGTAAAAAGGTTTTTTATAGGAAGAAATATATAGAGAACAAAATAATGGCTGATTGCTTTATAAATATATAACCAGTTGGGCGGTAAGAGTCAGGCTTGATTACTATTATGTATATAGATGAAAAAGGAATAATGGTTGAAATATGGAAGAATCTGATATCGCATTTGTAAATGAATTAGACAAAGATAGCATCGAAACATATGATCAAAAGACATTAAAAACAAATATTCCTGGATTTGATGCATTATTTGTAAATGGAGGACTTCCTGCTGGAAGTGCAGTTATGATTGCAGGGGGGCCAGGGACAGGAAAAAGCACTTTTTGTAGACAAATTTGTTATAATCGCATTTCTGAAGGGAAGAGGTGCATGTATGTCAGTTTTGAGGAAAATAAAGAAAAAATCATGAAAAGTATGAAAACGTTTGGATGGGATATTAAAGAATATATAGATAATGGTCAATTTCTGATTCAAATAATAAATCCCTTAGATGTTCTAAGGATGAAATTTGGATCATTGGGTGGTTCGGGGTCTGCAACTGAATTATCCTCAAAAATCAAACCATTAGTAATACCAAAAGATTTTCATCCTGATGTTATTGTTGTGGATTCATTAAGTGCTATTATCGCTGCATCGATAACTAAAGAGAAAAATTATCGTATTTATTTACAGCAGTTATTTTCTTTTTTTGAAGAAACTGGTGCAACTTCCTTGTTAATTGCAGAGACAGATCCATTGCCAACACGTTTTAGTGATAGTGGTATTGAAGAATTTCTTGCTGATGGGATTATTGTTCTTTATAATGTGCAGAAACAACAAGGGCGTGTTAATGCTATTGAAGTTTTAAAAATGCGGTATGGACAACATATCAAAAAAATTGTACAAATGAATATAACAAATACAGGGATTGTAGTAAATCCTGAGCAACCCGTTGAAATTCAATTCTAAATTATTTTCCTAAAAATCGGAAGGGTTCTTCATTTTTATTAAGTTTTTTTGCTCCGTATAAAATAATATTTTGTTCGATTTGTTTGACTTGGATTCTTGATAAACCAGTTCGTTTAAGTATTAATTTATCATCTTGATTATACACACAGATTGTTCCTTCATCAGCCGATGAAACTGATTTATATACTTCTCCATTCTGAATCCAGAACCATATGTTCTTTGGTTTATCGGTCATTTGTAGCCCCCAAGTTTTTTATCCATATTATTTTTATTTTTATAACTATATAAAAGTTTCTTTTTTAATTACTAAAGATTTATATATTATGAATGATATAAAAATGAACTTGCCCTTTTTTAATAAAAAAAACCGAAACATATACATAATAAATAATTGATAGTAGAACCTGGTGGGATGATGATCCAAGAGCAAGAAATAGCTCAAAATAAGTCAACAATTAAACGAGTACAAACAGGAATTCCAGGTATTGATGAACTCATTCAAGGAGGTTATCCAGAAAAATCGATTACATTAATATCAGGTCCTCCAGGCGCAGGAAAAAGTATTTTTTGTTTTCACTTCCTTTATGAAGGAGTAAAAAATGGAGAAAAAATTCTCTACTTAACGCTCGATAAAAGAGAAGAAGGAGTTATCCTTCAAGCCCGTAATTTAGGATTTGATTTTCAACCATACATAGAACAAGGTCTGGCAACATTTCGCTATTTAAACATTAACAAGAAATTCGTCTATGAATCCATGAGTAATGAAATTCTATCAGGTGATTATCAACGTATTGTGCTTGATTCCATAACGCCATTATCAGAAATGCCGTTGTTTTTTTCAAGTTCACAAAATAGAAATAATTCTGGCTATAGTTTCATTGATACTGATCAAGAAACAAGTAGCCTATCAAATCCAACCCATAGAAAACATATTTTATTTATTATGAATGCTCTCGAATCTTCCGGATCAACTGCTATTGTCACATCAGAACTTCCATTAAGTTCAAATAATTTATCTCGTGATGGTATGAGTGAATTTCTTGCAGATGGAGTTATCTTATTAAACGTAGATCCAACCATGGATAGAAGAAAATTATCCATCTTTAAAATGAGAAATACCAAACACACCCTAAAACCACAAGATATGAACATCAGTGAGCAAGGCATCCAATTAACAAAAAAGCCATTCTAATAAATTTTTACCTTTATGTCATTTCTTCAGTATAAACCGCCAAAAACATTGCGTATCCTATTTATCATTCATTACGCACCATTACTGTTAATCATTACTATAGGGCCACAAAGTGTTCTATTTAATTTTATGAACCTTTTTCATGATCCTCTTTTTTCTATTGTCACTGGTTTAATCATTTTTTTATTAGGATCAATACTTTATTTTAAATGGGAATGGTTCTGGCATAAAACATATCATGGTCAATTGGTCACAACCGGAATTTTTCAATATATACGACACCCACATTACACAAGCCTATTAATCATAGGATATGGTCTTGCTCTCTTTTTTAATTCCATACCTGCGCTTATCATTGCAACTATAGCCATCCCAATTATGATGATAAGTATCATCGATGAGGAACAGTATTTATTGGAACAATATGGTGCTGATTATCAATTATTTATGAAAAAAACACCTTGGAGAATGATACCAAAATTATTTTAATAAAATCATCAATCCACATAGAATCGGCCAATATTTTATTAATATTAATATTTAATATTACATATCAAATTAGTACAATAATTGCAATATTAGGATAACATTTAAATATAATTGTTTTATATGCATCCCTCCTCGTCTACACCAGACATCCTGTCGGGCAATTTCATTTTGGAAACCCCGAAAACAAGTAATCATATGATATTTTTTGATTACGCGGGAGATGTCACGGTGTACACAAAGAAACGACTAATTAAAAAACGCAATCTCTAAATTGAAGATTAGCTGAGATGATATACTATGCCAAAAAACCATCATCCGAGAAGAGGGTCAATGGCCTTTTCACCTAGAAAACGAGCGCGAGCGGAAACACCCCATATAAAGAGTTGGCCGCTCGGTGGAGAAAAACCAAAAATTCAAGGTTTTCTAGGATATAAGGCAGGAATGACCCATGCATTTGTTGTTGATTATCGTCCAACATCAACCACGTCAGGAAAAGAAGTTATGATGCCTGTTTCAGTTGTTGAAACACCGCCTATAAAAATAGCTGCGGTTAGAGCTTATAAAAAAACCATTCATGGTCTTGAAACAATTGGAGAGAAATGGGCAACAAAACTTGATTCAGAATTATCAAAAAGAATTCCTCTTCCAAAAAAGAATGCAGGGAAAAAATGGGATTTTACAAAGAATGCAGATGACATTCGTGTTCTAGTATATACCCAGCCAAAACTTGTTACAGGTTTACCAAAGAAAACCCCAGAGATCCGCGAACTAAGGATAAGCGGTGGACCAATAGAAGACCGCATTGCATATGCAAAAGAGATCTTGGGAAAAGAAATCAAAATAGAAGATGTAATTAGAGAAGGAGATATGCTCGATATTCTTGCAGTTACTAAAGGAAAAGGATTTCAAGGTCATGTGAAACGATGGGGTGTCAAATTATTAACTCATAAGAATTCAAAGCATCGCCGTATGATTGGTACCGCCGGTTCTTGGCATCCAAACTGGATCCAAGCAACTGTTCCACAAGCAGGTCAAATGGGATACCATCAAAGAACTGAATATAATAAACGTGTATTGAAAATTGGCGAAAAAGGTGATGAGATTACTCCTTCTGGTGGTTTTCCACATTATGGATTAGTACGTAATTCTTATGTTCTTATTCACGGATCGATTCCAGGTCCAACAAAACGACTTATCAGTATGAGAGATGCTATTCGATATCAACGTGGTGTAAAGGTCGAAAAACCAGATATAAGTTATATATCAAATACGAGTAAACAAGGAGTCTGATGTCTATGGGAAAAGTTAACATATATGGTATTGATGGATCAAAGAAAGAAGAAATCAATCTACCAAAAGTATTTGATTCGTCCATTCGACCGGACTTAATTCGTAAATCCTTCAATGCACTACACGCAAACAAACGAACACCATATGGTGCCTATAAATATGCTGGAACAAGACATGCAACCGCTTCGGTTGGGAAAGGGCGTGGTATGTCTCGAGTTCCTCGACTTACCCAAGGCCGAGCAGCTGCTCTTGCGCCTTGTGTTGTTGGTGGGAGAAGAGCACATCCACCAACATCTGAAAAAAATTGGAAAGAAAAAATAAATAAAAAAGAAAAATTGTTCGCAAAACAATCAGCTCTTGCTGCAACAGCGAATAAAGAAATTGTTGCCAAAAGAGGGCATCGGTTTAATGAGAAACTAACGCTGCCAATTATTGTTGAAGATTCCTTTGGAAAAATAGAGAAAACAAGGGAAGTCTTGAAATCATTAGAAAAGATTGGTGTTATCGACGATGTTGTCCGATCTAAAGAAGGAACACATATTAGAGCAGGGAAAGGAAAAAGACGGGGTAGAAGATATAAAACACCAAAATCAATATTAATTATTGCATCAGAAAATGCAATTAAAAAAGGGTCGCGAAATATCAACGGGATAGATGTTGTACCCCCGGAGCATCTTAATATTGAACATTTAGCACCAGGTGGAGATGAAGGACGGTTAACGATTATTACTAAATCAGCTCTAAACACCATTGGAGGTACCAATTAATGGACCCTTATCAGATTATATTTCATCCATACGTTACTGAAAAAACAATGAATTTTATGGAAAAAAATAATTCATTGGAATTTGTAGTAAGGAGAAATGCAAATAAAACGCAGATAAAAAAAGCGATTGAATCCATGTTTGACGTTGAAGTTGAATATGTTAACACACGAATCACAAAAAAAGGAAAACATGCTATTGTAAAATTTGCTCCGGAATTTGATGCAGAAGATATAGGCATGCGAATTGGAGTATTCTAGAGGGATGATTTATGGGAAAGCGACTTATCCAACAAAGAAGAGGGCGATTTAACGGACGATATAAAGTCCCATCACATCGATTCAAAGGAAAAATTAAATATCATCATACCACTGAACAAACCACAGGCATTGTTGAGGATATTATTCATGATCCTGGACGTACTGCTCCTCTTGCAAAAGTGAGACTTAGCAATAAAAAAGTGATTAAAATTATTGCTGCTGAAGGAACAAAAACAGGAGATAGAATTCTATTTTCAAAAGATAAAGAAGCAGTGAAAACAGGCAATGTTATACCTGTTGGCATAATTGATGAGGGATTTCCAATTTATAATATTGAATTACAACCCGGAGATGGTGGAAAACTAGTTCGAGCCGGCGGAAGTAATGCAACCATAGTATCACATGGCTCAGATACAACAGTAATCCGGCTTCCATCGGGTCAATTTAAACAGATCTCTTCAAAATGCCGCGCAACAGTTGGTGCTGTTGCTGGCGGTGGCCGAAAAGATAAGCCATTTATGAAAGCAGGTAAAAAATATATTGCACAACGAAGGAAAGGACGACTGCATCCTGTTGTCAGGGGTGTTGCAATGTCATCAGTAGATCATCCACATGGTGGCGGTGGACATCAACATGTTGGAAAATCATATACTGTGAAACGAGGTGCATCACCTGGAAGAAAAGTGGGTAGTATCGCTGCAAAGAGAACCGGGAGGAAGTAGATAACATGGCTAAAAAAACAGGTTTTAAAACATCAGCAAGGAGTAAAAGAAAACAAAGAAGAAAGAAGATCGAATTCAAGAAGAAAGAGTTCAGATTCTATGGTCTTACCCTTGAAGAAGTAAAAAAACTGAGTGTTGAAGAGCTTCTTCCATTGCTTCCATCAAGACAAAGGCGAAGTTTAAAACGAGGCCTTACAGTTCGTCAAAATAAATTAGTCAGCGATATAGAAAAAGCAGGCCATGATGATGTGATTCGCACACATTTGCGAGATATGGTTATTCTTCCTAGTTTTATTGATCATAAAATTGCCATTCATAATGGAAGCGAATTCCAACAAATTACCATTGAACCAGATATGGTAGGTCATTATCTTGGAGAATTTGCTTTAACCAGAAAGAAAGTTAAACATACAGGTCCGGGTGTTGGTGCAACCCGATCTTCGAAATTTATGCCATTAAAGTGATGATATATGAAATATTCAACAGATTTGGATCCGGAAAAAACAGCAAAAGCATATGGCTATGAATTACACTGTTCCCCAAAAGATTCTAGAAATATTACTCGAGCAATACGAGGGATGAAGCTAGAATCAGCTAAATCTTATTTACAGGAAATTGCAGATATGAAACGAGCGCTTCCTGCAATTTACCATAAAAGAAAGGTAGCTCACAGAAAAGGGATTGGCCCTGGGACATATCCTGAGAAGGCTGCACGTTATATTCTAAAAATATTACAAAATGCTGAAAATAATGCAGAGTACAAAGGATTTGATGTTGAAAACATGAAGATTGCTCATGCCACTGCTTACCGAGGAAGAATCATCAAAGGATTCATGCCTCGAGCACAAGGTAGAGCTACAGATTGGAATAGAAAAACAACAAATGTTGAAATAATTCTTGAAGAGGTAGAGTAATGGCCGGAGAACGAAAATTCATAAGAGAAAGTACCAACCGAATTCTTATCAAAGAATACCTCATTAAAAAAGTTGAGGGTGCTGGCTTTGGAGGAATGACTATACAAAGAACTCCAATGGGTACCCGTATCAATATTATTGTTGAACGACCTGGCATGGTTATCGGAAAAGGTGGACGGAAAATTAAAGAGATAACATCTGAGATACATGAGAGATTCGATGTCGATAATCCTCAAATTGAAATACAAGAAGCAGGCAGTTCAGCAGCATTAAATGCACAAATTATGGCCGAAAAACTTGCTGAAGCACTTGAACGTGGTTGGCATTTCAGAAGAGCAGGTCATTCAACCGTACGAAGGATTATGAGTGCTGGCGCAAAAGGTTGTCAAGTAGTTATCGCCGGTAAATTAACCGGTGCACGCCATCGAACGGAGAAATTTACCGAAGGCCATATCAAATATTGTGGTGAAACCGCAAAAGAAGTGATGGATAACGGATTTGCAGTAGCAAAATTAAAAGCAGGAGTACTAGGAGTAAAAGTTGGGATTATGAAACCTGATGCAGTACTGCCTGATGAAATTAAGATTAAATCTGAAGAAAAGAAAAAAGAGGAGAAAAAACCTCAAGAGAAAAAGAAAAAAGAAGAACCTGATGAAAAAGTAAAAGAAAAGAAAGGATCTGATATCAGTGGTTTAAATTCCATTCAAGGAATAGGCCCTTCGATCATCAAAAAATTTGAAAAAGCAGGTGTTAAAAATCTTGAGGAAATATTAGAAATGGATGCAGAGGAAATTTCAACCATTGATGGTATTGGAATGAAAACTGCAGAAACAATTATAAAAGAATTAAGAAAAATCCTGAAATGAGGCTTAAAACATGGTTTTAAAGGCAAAAGAAATCCGCGCATTAACTCCTAAAGAACGAAAAGATAAACTTTTGGAGTTGAAAAGAGAGCTGATGCATGAACGAGGTGTTGCTGCTATGGGTGGATCTCCACCTTCTCCTGGAAAAATCCGGCAGCTTAGAACTTCCATTGCTCGTTTAATGACCATAATGCGCGAGGAAGGAGAACAATAAATGAGTGAAATATGTCCTAAATGTGGTCTACCAAAGGAGCTGTGTGTTTGTGAAGATATTGCAAGAGAACAACAAAAAATCATCATTTCCGTTGATAAAAGAAGGTATGGGAAAATGATGACCATTGTTGATGGCATTAATCCTCACGAACTCGATATTGATGGATTAATAACAAAATTAAAAAAGAAATGTGCAAGCGGCGGAACGATTAAAGACGGAAGAATTGAGCTACAAGGAGACCATCGGTCAAAGGTAAAAGAAACCCTTGAAGAGATGGGATTTATCGTAGAAGTCGCATAAAATAAGAATAATAACGAGGTACGTAAAACATGCAATCAATACCGTTACTCAAAGATGAATTCATTGGATTGCAGGTATATATCAATCAATCTTCTGATCCTACTTGGGATAAAAAAAGAGGGATTGTTATTGATGAGACGAAAAATACGTTCCTTATTCAAACTGATAATAAAATTAAATGTATCGGCAAAAACATTGCCACCTTTACGTTTATAAAAAATAAACAAGAAATTAGTATAATTGGATCAAAAATCAGGTTTCGTCCTGAAGAAAGAGTGAAAAAAGCAAGGTGAAAACCGCATGGTTGAAAAAACGGAAAAAGCTCGAAATATAGGAATTAATGTGACCCCTCCAACAAAAAGTTGTACTGATAAACATTGTCCATTTCATGGAAGTTTTCCAGTGAGGGGACAAATTATCACAGGGGTTGTTGCTTCGGATAAAATGAATCATTCAATTGTGGTAAAAAGAGAAATGAAACGACTTAACAAAAAATATGAACGGTATGAAAAAAGGACTTCGAAGTATTCCGCTCATTGTCCACCCTGCCTCGATATTGCGGTGGGTGATAAAGTACGAATCGCTGAATGTAGACCATTGAGTAAAACCATTTCATTTGTTGCAATTGAAAAAATTTAATGGAGTGAATGTAAGATGAAAGGAATAGCAGGTAGACAGATGAGAGGGCTTCCCACTGGAGCTCGGCTGGAATGTATTGATAATACTGGTGCAAAAATTGTTGAAATAGTGGCCACTCCGAAACTGAAAGGAACCCACAGACGATACCCAAAGGCAGGGGTTGGTGATATGGTAATTATCAGCGTAAAAAAAGGTGCGATCGATATGCGACGGCAGCTGTTAAAAGCAGTAATTGTTCGTCAGCGAAGACCTTTCAGACGTTCTGATGGAACGATGGTTCAATTCGAAGATAACGCAGCGGTTATTGTAACGGATAATGGAGAAACAAAAGGATCAATGATTAAAGGACCGGTTGCTATCGAAGCTGCTGAACGGTGGCCTCGTATTGCAGCAACGGCAAGTATAATCGTATAATATGAGTGAGTATGTATGAAATCTGTAAAAGCTCGAAAACAAAGAAAAGTATACTTTAACGCACCGCTTCATAAACGGCAAAAAAACATTGCATCACATTTAGAAGAAAATTTGCTATTAAAATATGATAGACGTCGCATTCCTCTTATCAGGGGAGATACGGTCAAAGTTATGCGTGGTGCATTTAAAGGTCATGAAGATAAGGTGACAAAAGTTCATACGAAGGATTACACCGTTGAAGTTGAAGGAGTGACCCTGGTGAAAGCTGATGGAAAAAAAATAGCAAAACCCATTCATCCCAGTAATTTACTTATCACTAAATTGAATTTAACTGATAAATGGCGACGGCAGAATTTAGAACAAAGAGTTTCTGATGAAACCAAAAAGGAAATTGAAGCCGAAGCAAAAAAACAGATTGTTGAAAAAGAAAAAGAACAACAGCGGCTAGAAGAAGAAAAGCGGGCTGCTGAAGAACAAGCGGCAAAAGAAGCTGAAGAAGAAATGGAAATTGAAGAGCCGGAAGAAAAAGAAGAAGAAAAGAAAAAACCTGCCGCAGAAGAAAAAAAGCAGACAGCGAAGAAAGAAGAGAAAAAACCAGTGGAAAAAAAAGCACCTGCGAAACCGGCTAAATCAACCCCAAAAAAACAAGATAAAAAGGAGGCAGAAAAGAAATGAGCAGTAGCCATCATTTAAAACGATTGAATGCACCAAGACCTTTGCGCTTACATAGAAAAGAACGTACCTGGACCGTTCGTGCATCACCAGGCCCTCATCCGTTAGATGTTTCCATTCCTTTAGGTTTACTTGTCCGTGATTATTTTAAACTCTGCGATACCCAACGTGAAGTAAAAAATATTTTATCAAATAGTGAAATACTCATTGATGGAATCGTAAGAAAAAGTAATAAGTTTCCAGTTGGCATCATGGATGTTATTTCTATTCCAAAAACAAAAAAACATTACCGATTGGTTTTTGATAGAAGAGGAAAACTTACCCTTGTCCCCATCTCATCAGCTGATGCAGGTTGGAAATTACGACGTATTGAGAATAAAACCACAGTACATGGGAAAAAGACTCAATTAAATTTTCATGATGGTAATAATTTGATTGTTACCAAAGACACCTATCATACCGGCGATGTTGTGAAAATGAATTTCAAGGACAAAAAAATCGATGATGTTTTTTCCAAAGAAAAAGGCACCATTTCACTTATCACTGGGGGAAGTCACATTGGTGAATTGGCTAGCATTGAATCAATTGAGGTCGTCCATTCATCAAGTAGTAATCTTGCAATGATGAAAGGGGAACATAATTTTACCACTCTTGAACAATATGTATTTCCAGTTGGAAAAACAAAACCGGTCATTGCCCTACCTGAGGTGAAAATACAATGAGCCCGAAAGCTGGGAAGAAAAAGTCAACCACTAAGCAAAATCCAATGACCTTACCTCGTATTGAAAAAGTAACAGTTAATATTGGAGTTGGAGAAGCAGGAGAGCGATTGGAAAAGGCACAATCTGTGCTTAATGATATTACTAAACATACTTCCATTCAAACCTTATCACAAACTACCAATAAAGATTTGGCTCTGCGGAAACGGATGCCTATCGGATGTAAAGTAACGATGCGAGGAAGTGATGCTGAAAATTTTTTGAAAAATGCATTTGAAACTCGTGAAAATAAGATTGCAGATTATGCTTTTGATGAACAAGGAAATATGAGTTTTGGTATTCCTGATCATACCTTATTTAAAGATCAAAAATACAATCCAGATATCGGTATCTTTGGTATGGATGTTTGTATCACCATGGAAAAACCTGGATATCGAATTAAAAGAAGACGTATTCAAAGACGAAAGATACATCAGAAACATAAAGTGAAAAGAGACGAGACCATTGATTTTTTTACGAAATCCTTTAACCTGGAGGTCGTTAAATGAAGATTAAAGAGAAAAAGAAGGAATATGGCCGAGTCCATGGTTGTGAACGTTGTGGGCGGAAACGCGGTCTCATTCGAGCATATGGATTTCATATCTGCAGACAATGTTTCCGAGAAAAAGCTGAAGAAATGGGTTTTAAAAAATACTCATAAGGAGGAATTACAGTTATGTTAAATGATCCGTTAGCAAACGCACTTTCATTGATGAAAAATGCGGAAACAAGAGGAAAAGGATCCTGTTCAATCCAACCATCATCAAAATTGATCGGCGGAGTACTTAATGTACTGAAAGAAAAGGGCTATATCGGCAATTTTGAATATATTGAAGATGGAAGAGCAGGCATTTTTCAAGTAACCTTGATCGGCAATATAAATAATTGCGGGGTTATCAAACCACGATATCCTGTAAAAAAAGATGAGCTTGAGAAATGGGAATCGCGGTATTTACCTGCCCGAGATTTTGGACTGTTAATTCTTACCACGACAGAAGGTATTATTTCTCAAGAGGAAGCAAGAAAACATGGTATCGGAGGTAAGGTTCTAGCCTACGTGTATTAAAAGGAGGAATAAAACATGGCAAAGGTTGACGAAATCAAAGAAGAAATTACTATTCCTGATAGTGTTAAAGTTACTCAAGAGAATGTAACATTTACAATTAAAGGTGAAAAAGGTGAAATCACTCGCACCTTTTCCCATCCAAAAATTACTGTCACAAAAAAAGACAATGCCATTGTTATTATGTGTAAATCCCCACGAAGAAAACAGAAAGCACTTGTGGGTACCTTTCATGCACATTTAAATAATATGATTAAGGGGGTTTCCCAAGGATTTGAATATAAAATGAAAACTGTGTTTTCTCACTTTCCAATAAAAACATCTGTGGATGGCAATACATTTATTATTGAAAATTTCCTTGGTGAACGAAGTCCTCGTAAAGCGGTTATCCTCGATGGAGTAACCGTGATAGCAAAAGGAGAGGATGTTACGGTTTCCGGTGTGGATAAGGAAAAAGTGGGACAAACAACGGCAAATATTGAGAGAGCTACAAAAGTTTCTCGCAGAGATATCCGCGTCTTTCAAGATGGCGTATATCGCATTAGCAAAGGGGGAAGCTAGTCCATGACCAAAAAAGAATTCATCGCAAAACTAACCTCACTCAAAGGAATTGGAGAAGCAAAGGCCGAAGCACTTTATGAGGAAGGTTTTGATTCCATTGAAAAACTTACTGGTGCAACTATTGCAGATTTAACAAAAGTAGCAGGAATAAGTGAAACCGTTGCAAGATCTATTCAAAAACAATTAGGACCTGCACCATCAAAAAAAGAAGCAACGAAAAAACCAGTGAAAAAAGAAGAGAAAAAACAGGAAAAACCCGTGGAAAAAGAACCAAAGGAAAAACCAGAAGATACTGCTTCAGAAAAGAAGAAAAAAGTAACCACTAAAAAGAAACCTGATCTTTCTAAAGCACTAAGCGAAAGTCTGAAGATTCGAAAAGAATTAAAGAAGCGTACTCCCGCATTTAAACGAGAAGAATGGTTCCGCTATAAAAGACTGGGAACAAGTTGGCGAAGACCTGATGGTATCACCTCAAAAATGAGAAGAAATTTTAAATATCGCCCAAACAAAGTTCGAGTCGGATATCGTGGTCCAGTAAAAACTCGTGGATTACATCCTTCCGGTTTTGAAGAAATCATGGTATTTTCTGTTGCTGATTTAGAATTGATTAATCCTAAAACTCAGGCAGCTCGTATTGGTAGTACTGTTGGCACAAGAAAACGACTTGATATTGAAAAAAAGGCAAAGGAACTAGATATACGATTGCTGAATATGTAAAGGTGAAAAATAACTATGACAGATTTAAGAAATCAACGAAGAATGGCTGCTTCAATTCTTAAATGCGGTAAGCATCGTGTGTGGATGGATCAAGATAGACTTGATGAGATTGCACGTGCTGTCACCAAAGATGATATCCGTGTTTTAATTAATGGCAAGGCGATTCGGGCAAAACAAAAAAAGGGTATTTCATCTGGTCGAAAACACTATGTTATGAATCAGAAAGAAAAAGGTCGACGGAAAGGATATGGATCTAGAAAAGGAGCAAAATACGCTCGCTTTCCAAGAAAACAACAATGGATTCGTACCATTCGTCCACTTCGAGCATATTTAAAAGAATTACGAGATGAAAAGAAACTGCCTCCGTCTATGTATCGAAAATACTATCGAAAAGCAAAAGGTGGTGAATTCCGCAGTAGACGCCATTTACATTCTCACTTAATAGCTGATGGAGTAATAAAGGAGGAAAAAACAACATGAGCACGGGCCCACGATATCGAATTAAAACAAGGCGAAGACGACAAGGTATCACTGATTACCGTAAACGATTGGCGTTGATAAAATCTGGAAAACCACGTATTGTGGTTCGAAAATCACTTAAACATATGCGAGTGCAATTTATCGATTATCAGGAAACGGGTGATAAAGTCCTGATTTCAGCTCTTGGATCAGATCTTGTAAAAGAGTATAAATGGAAACATCCCACATCATCAACTCCTGCAGCATATTTAATTGGCTTTATTGCCGGAAAAAAGGCAAAAGAGGCAGGGATTTCTGAAGGAGTATTTGATATCGGTCGGCAGGTACCTGTCACCGGCTCAAAAGTCTTTGCAGCAATTAAAGGTGTGCATGATGCTGGGATTGATTGTTATGTTTCGGAAGAAAAATTACCCAGTGAAGATCGACTGCTTGGCAAACATCTTAAAGATAAAAAAATTGCCGCTGATACCCAGAATATACTAGATAAATTAACAGGGGGCAAATAATGGCACCAGCAAGAAGAAGAAGTAATAGAAGAAAACCAAGAAAGCGAGAGCCAACCCCAGTGCAATGGGATCCAAAAACAAAACTAGGAAGGCTTGTAGCTAGTGGAAAAATAACCACGATGCATGATGCTCTTGCATCTGGTCTGCCCCTTCGCGAGCCAGAAATCGCAGATATACTTATTCCAGATTTAGAAGATGAGGTATTAGATGTCAACATGGTTCAACGTATGACCGATTCCGGGAGAAGAGTAAAATTTGTTATCACTGTTGTAGTTGGAAATAAAGATGGTTTTGTTGGTATTGGCCAGGCAAAAGGAAAAGAAGTAGGTTCCAGCATTAGAAAAGCAATTGAAAATGCCAAATTAAATATGCTTGAAATTCGTCGTGGATGTGGGTCTTGGGAATGTGGTTGTGGAAAAGCACACACGGTTCCATTTTCTATCTCTGGAAAAAGTGGCTCAGTGGAAATCACCTTAAAGCCAGCACCTCAGGGAATTGGCCTTGCGACAGGAGATGTGGCAAAGAAAATTTTGAATCTTTCTGGCGTTCAGGATTGCTGGGCATATACTGAGGGACAAACCCGAACGACCGTTAATTATGCCAAAGCAGTTATTGATGCATTGGAGCGAAATGTCGAAATGCGTGTCCTTCCCAGTGAAGTGAATAAATTAGGCATTGTACTAGGAGCAACTGGTGCATTAACAGAAGAAAATAAAGAAGAAGATGCGGAAAAGGAGGCATCATAGAAATGGTTTTTGCCGTCGTACGAGTACGTGGAATCGTGAATGTCAAACCTGACATCAAAAAAACGTTACAGTTACTATGTTTAACCCGAGCAAATCATTGTGTTCTTATCAAAGATACCCCCAGTAATAAAGGAATGTTGCAGACTGCAAAAGATTATATCACCTGGGGTGAAGTATCAAAAGAAACAATTGCTCATTTATTAACCAAAAGAGGTCGGCTTACTGGTGATAAACCATTAAGTAATGATCATATTAAAGCAGCAACATCATATAAAGACATTGAAAGTCTTGCCGCAGCCCTAGCAGCAAATAAGGTTACCATCCAAGAAATTCCAGATGTGAAAAAAGTATTCCGTCTGCATCCACCATTAAAAGGATTAGAGGGAATCAAACGATCCTATGTCAATAATGGAGCGTTAGGGTATCGCGGTGAAAAAATGAATCAATTAGTAGAGCGAATGCTCTAGCTTAATCCTTTCAAAATAATGTTGAAGGGGAGAATAGAAGCTATGGAAGAAACATTATATGATATTGAAATTCATAGAGAAGAAGATTTCTACATAGGACGGATTTTTTCCGATGCTGATGGTGTAAAAGAATTCCAAAATGAACATTTGGATCTATTGCTCCGTGATATCACATTGGATATGCAATTGGCATTGGAAGAATTTCAACAACGACAAGCAGAACTATCTGATTCATTAACTGGTTAACAGAATAAAAAAGTGAAAAATGAAGAGTAATATTTTTAAATGGTACCCGTATTGATGGTTCTACCATTTAGAATGGTTGGTTGATATCCTTGAAATACACTCGATTTGAAAAAGCTCGCATTATTGGAGCACGTGCGCTTCAGATTTCCATGGGCGCACCTACATTAATTAAACTACCGAAAGATGTAATCTTTCCTATTGATATTGCCATGCTTGAGTTTAAAGAAGATGCCATTCCAATAACAGTGAAACGTGTGGAAGACTAAGGTATGTATATAATTAGGTGAAAATAACTATGGTTGAAGAAGAAACGCAAGAACAAGTACCTGAAAAAGAAGAAAAAGACATTCTTGCATCAGAAGAAACATATATGACCGCGGGCGCACATATCGGCACCCGGCAGAAAACAGCTGATATGAGAGAATTTATCTATAAGGTTCGTAATGATGGTCTATACATCATTGATGTAAATAAAACCGATCAACGAATTCATGCTGCTGCTCATTTTATTGCACAATACGATCCCAAGCAAGTTCTTGCTGTATCAGTGAGGCAATACGGTCAGAAACCACTCAGAAAACTTTCTGAACATACTGGCATCTCAATTTTGCCCGGTCGATTCAGACCAGGTATTTTAACCAATCCCAATGCAAAAGGATTTTTGGAACCAGAACTATTGATTGTCACCGATCCATTAGCTGATGCACAGGCCCTTCGAGAAGCCAGAAACGCAGGAATTCCTGTAGTGGCCCTTTGCGATACCAACAATGAAACGAAATTTGTTGATCTCGTTATCCCAACAAATAACAAAGGTCGTCGAGCTCTGGCTCTGGTGTATTGGCTTTTATCAAGAGCACTGTTAAAAGAAAAAGGAAAAATCAAAACATTTGATGAATTTAAACCAGAGCTTGAAGATTTCGAAGCTGAAATATAAACCAAGTTTCTTTTTCCTTTTCAACGTACATAGAAAAGCGTATTGTAAGGTGCAAAAAAGGTGCAAGAAAAAATTAATGATACCATTATTCTTGTTGGAACCGCTCATATTTCTCAGAAAAGTGTTGAAGAGGTAAAGCAGACCATCGAAACCTATCATCCTGATGTGGTGGCTGTTGAGCTCTGTGAACGACGGTATAAGGGAATTACCCAAAAGGACCAATGGGAAAATACGCCCATCACTTCATTATTGAAATCAAATAATGCATATTTTTTACTTGCTCAAACGTTTTTATCATCCATCCAACGCAGGCTTGGAAAGGAACATGGTGTAGAGCCTGGCTCAGAGATGATCGCAGCTATCGATCAGGCAAAAGAACATAATACCCCCATTGAGCTGGTGGACCGTGATATTTCTGTTACGTTGAAGCGGGCTTGGAAAAAAATGGGTTTTCGAGAAAAATTTCGGATTTTCTGGGAGTTTCTAAAAGCAATTATCGGTTTTGATGATGAGGAAATGGAGGAACTGGATCTTGAAGAACTG
Organism: uncultured Thermoplasmatales archaeon; assembly: GCA_964636235.1. Lineage (GTDB taxonomy): Archaea > Thermoplasmatota > E2 > DHVEG-1 > DHVEG-1 > EX4572-165. The sequence goes on along the minus strand of CAZWQV010000003.1, from coordinate 9,299 downwards.
ATGGATCAAGATATCATTTCCACCATGATGGAAGAATTCGGCGATATCGCACCTACGGTTAAAAACGTCCTTATCACAGAACGAGACAGTTACATTGCCCAAAAAATTAAAGATGTTAATCAAAATGGGGAAAAAACGGTGGTTGCGGTCGTTGGTGCCGGTCATTTGAAAGGTATTAAAAAACATTTAGAAGATAAATCATTTCATGTTGATCTGAAAGAAATCGAACAAGTACCAACTAAGCGATTCAGCATCCTTAAAACCATCGGCTATCTCATCCCAGTTCTATTCGCTGCTCTTATCGTGTATGCATTTATGACAAAGGGTTCGGAACTTGCTATTAACCTATTTGTGTATTGGTTTTTAATCAATGGAATCTGTTCGGCGATAGGAACACTTCTTGCCCGAGGACATATTTTTTCAATTCTTACTGCTTTTGTTGCTGCCCCAATCACTTCACTTAGCCCAGCAGTTGCCGCAGGATGGGTCGCTGGATACGTGGAAGCAAAATTGCGCACACCGCTCATTAAAGATTTTAAACAGTTAAGCAATATTGAAAATTTGAAAGAATTTTGGAATAATCGGGTGATCCGCCTGCTTATGGTAGTTGCCTTTGCTAATCTTGGAAGCATGATCGGAACAGTGATAGCATTTCCATATATTGCTAGTTTTTTAACATAAATTTGTTCAATTTAAATGTTATTTTTCTACATAACATTCAAATATGAAAACTTGTGAAATACATATAATAGAGGATTATGGAAATTACTTTTAAAAATAAACAGTCATTTCGAGATATTTCACCAAGAGAATATATGTATTTTCCTAAAGGCATTATTGAACTTGGAAGACCTGGGCAAATAAGTAAAATTGAGTTAGTTCACATCAGCATATCAATGATTGTATTAGTGATTTCATTTATGTTTGTTTTAAGCCAGAATAGTCTTCTGTGGTCTATTTTAAAAGGAGGTATAAGCTATGAACGATTTCTATCTGGTTTCATATTCTCACTTCTTGGTATTTTTTCAGCATTTTTTTTCCATGAGTTAAGTCATAAATTAATGGCTCAGTATTATGGACTTTGGTCTGAATTTCGAATGTATCCGAAAGCTTTGCTAATATCATTAATCCTATCAATAACAACAGGATTTGCATTTGCTGCACCAGGAGCTGTAATGTTTCGTGGTGAACCAAGAGTTTTTGAAGAAGGAAAAATCGCCATGGCAGGCCCTTTAGCAAATATATTTTTAGCAGGTGTATTCCTTCCTGTGTTCTTATATACCTATTTTCAAGGAATCAATCCTATAGCTCAAGGGTTAGGCTTTATTTGTTTAATAAATACCATCTTTGCCGTATTTAATGTACTACCTTTTGGCCCACTAGATGGAGTTAATATTTTAAAATGGAGTAAATTTGTATGGGCTTGTTTATTAGTTTTATCGAGTTGTTTATTCTTAATTCTAATACAATTCATCCCAGAAATCATTTATAAATAAAAAACGATAGATTCTATTAATAATTTTAAATTAAAAATTATCTTAAATTTTATTTAAATTAATAATAGATCTATCCGTTGAACCTCCATTAGTCAAGGAAATTTGATCATATGACTTACCAAAATAATAATCATAACAGATATAATTACTCTGTGATTCATATTTAATACAAATCTGATTATTTTCTATCTTATATTTATACCATTCATATTCAGTTTTAAATTCATCATTATAAGTATAACCTGATATTTCTAACTTAATTGAACCATTAGAATAAAATGTCCAATGGCCGGAGGTATCTTCATCCAATGAATAAAATGTATCATCCCAAGTTCCCAGCAATAAATCAGTATTGTTTGATAAGTCAAATTCAACTGGTTCATCATTTTCTTCTGTTGAATCATTGTTTGAAAGATTTATGAATATAACTATCGCTATACAAATCATTATAATTATGGAAATAATAATTAATATTTTCTTATTCATCTTATCACTAAAGTTATTTAATCACAATCATATTTCATTTTAAAAAGAATTCGAATTTTCAAATATATTTTGCTTTAATTAATTTTTAATTTTTTTCTTTGTTTATTTTGCTTCCTTTTAATCTTTTCTAACTCTCGATTCCTTGCTTGCGATTCTTTTTCAACCTCTAACTTAATATTTGAATAATTTTTCTGAATTGGCTCATCTTCAACAAATTCTTCAAATTTTACTTTTTTATGATTTTTATCAGTTACCTCTTTTTCTCCTACAATATCCTCCTTAATAAATAGGGATTTAAATTGCTTCCCCATCTTGTTAATAGATAAATTTTTGGAAATTGTACTCCCACTGGATTTTTCATTCATCTTCAATGGTTTTTTATCTTTAGCTTTGACTTTTTCATTTTTTACAGTATCTAATTTAGCTTCTTCTTTATCATTTCCTTTGCTAAATATATCTAGTAACTTAATCTTAATATTTTTTATAAATGAACCTTCTCCTTTGTTCGATTTTATATTATTTTTATAATCTTTAAACCAAAGAATAGCTGATTGATACTCATCTTTCATTAATTTCAATGTTTTATCATATTGTTCTCCATCTTCCTCTTTAAGTTTATTTAAATGTTGCCTTTCGGAAGGAATTTTCCATGGTTTTATTGGCTTACCATAAATTTCAATATCTTTTTTATTAATGAAATAATAATATAAGAAATATGATAATAATATTAAAAAGATTATTATTGATAGAGTAAAAATAAATGGTTGAGATAATTCAAATCCTCTTGATGTAATTTGAATCATAGTTGTAAATTTCTTTGTTGGTTCATAAATTGAATATGCACTAATATTTAAAGATGTTTTTGAACCAAAATCATAAAAAAAAGCATAGGGGCTAGAAACAATTGCATTCACCGTACCTGTTTCTCCAGGTTGTAACGTAATAAAGTCTGAAATGACTCCTAAAAAACCATTTGTTTCATTAGTTATTGTAAACCCATAGGTATCTTGATAATTTCCAAGATTTGTTACTTGTATCGGAAAGGAAACTATATTATCTGGTTGAACTTCCTTTGCTTGTTCCAATGCTGAAATCTGTGCAATATGATATTGTCTAACAGATACTTGAATATCATTTGATGCTTTACCTATTGGAACATTATTTCCAGAATATGCTTGATAACTAATTCTAATCGTTGCAGTTTTGATAGTAGTAGGCCTATTGACTTCCACGTAAAGTTTAAGATCCGCGCTTGATTCACCAGTAAAGTAGGTTACAGAATTTGGAGATATCCAGGCTTGCCATCCTTTTGGGTTTCCTAAAACTGTTGCGTTAAATACTACACTATTATAACCTAATAGGTATCTAAGTGAATAAAACATAATCGGTAAATAGATTTTTGAGAAGAAAAAACCTCTTTCACTTAATTTAGTCCAATTAAAACCATTTTGTACAAATCTTAAAGATACCGTTTCTTCTTTTCCAAAATCAACAAGAATATTTTCTCTATTATCTGTAATAGCCAACTCAGCTTCAAGGGTTGGTTCTGCAGCTGCTGAAACAGTATTCACGTTAATCAATGTTGGTGTTAGAAGCAGGATGATCAAAAACATACCAGATATATATTTCATTAATTTTCCATCCATAGCTTTTTAATTAAAGTTAGTTATATCAGTTATTTATCGAAACTTCTCTTCTTGTGATTTATAATTATTACCATCGAAAGAATCGCAATCATAAATAGAACGATTTCAAAACCTGGTGTTGAAAATCCCCTATTTTGAATTGCTAATGTTAGATATAATGGTTGACCCTGCGTCATATTAGCTGATGCTCCTGTCCCAGGTGATGAGAATTCTGGTATTAGTTCCAGTTCAATTTGTACATTTTCATTATAATATCCAAAATTAAAAGGTGGTAAAACAGTTAAGGGTAAATCTTTTTCATTTACATCGCCATCAGCCAGAGATGGAATAATTGTCTGTGGATTAACAGATATAATATACCCGTCTGGTGGATCAATTACGCGCGCTCTCACAAGAGCTTCTCCATTTCCATTATTTGCTATTTTAATATTCCATGAAACCGTTTGACCGGGACCCGTTTTTTTAATAGTTTGTCCAGGGTTTGGAGAAATTAAAGGTACATATCCAGGAACTATTGAGACACTAAGAGAAACACTAGGTGGCGCTTTAATATGTCTATCGGGACTGTCCCCAGTCGCTACAACTTTTAACGTATTTGGAAACAAAGCTGTTGATTGTTTATTCACAGCTACCTGCATAGTTACAGTACGCTCTAAAGCACCGCCTTCACCAAAAGCATCAAAAATAATATCTTGTGGGGCAATCGTCGCTGTACACCAGTCAGGTACATTTTCAACTGTTAGGTGTACAGGAGCTAAGAAAACAAATTTAAATGGGCCAAATAATAATATTTTTCCTATAGAACTTTTAAAAAAATCCGGAACAGTATTATAGTATCTAACCTTAATATCTATATTTCTTATTCCACCAAGTGGATGGATTGGAGTATTTAATGCACTAGAATTTGCATATGTTAATTCAACAATTGAATCATATTCAATAAGGGCTGCAGATGCAGTACTTGATTGTTGATGTAACAAATTAAACGCAGTAAATAAAATTAATAATAAAAAACCTAGTATCATTACTGTTTTTACTGTTCGGAATTTCATTTTCATTTTTTACTCACCTAATTATTCATTTATTATTGTTGTTAACCTAATATTTAAATATTGTTGTACATTTCTTAGAGAAAATATACCCCATTTTTCGATATATAATCTCATATAAATTTATATAACTTTCATTATATAAAAGGATTTGCTTTTTATTATATTTATATTAAAATCTATTATTGACTAAATAAAATTAACCTATGTAAATGCCAATGCAAATAAGTAAAATGAAGGATGATATACTTATTCTATAACGTCAATATCAGATTCTGTTTCTTCTGTTGGTTCATCCTTTTTTTTAGTTGTTGTTACTCTATCTGGAAAATAGGATAATAAAATGATATCACCAACAGCATTAACCCATCGATATGGTACTGCAACATCAACTGTTCCTTCAACAATGTTTGGATTGGTATTTGTTACAAGTAAGCTACTTACTCTTTTTTCATCCATATCAATGAATACATTTTGAACATGCCCAATAAATCGACCCTCGCGAGTATATACTGGAAGTTTTAAAAATGAAGTAACCTCCTCAGCCTCAACCTTTTTTTCCATCATATATCCAAAATAGGTTTTCATATATTAAAATGTGATGGTAAAAATTAATTAGTTTCAATCGAAATCTTTTATAGAGGGAAACAATGTCCTATATATTATGACAATTCATCAATTAGATATGCAAAAGGAAAAAGAGATTCTAGATGAATTACTGGATTTTCAGAAAAAGGATTTAAGTTTTAAATCCGGCCATATCATTGGATCTATGTGCGGCTTACCACATCCAATTGCTCAAAAGGCTTATCAGTTATTTTTAGCAACGAATCTTGGTGATCCAAATATTTTTAAAGGAACGCGTGAGATTGAAAAGCGATTCATCTTTTTCATTCAAAATTTACTCAATGCACCACCTTCAGCAGGTGGATTGATTGTTAGTGGTGGAACAGAGGGAAATATTACTGCGATGTGGGTTGCCAAGCAGTTATCTCATAATCAGGAGATCATTATTCCTGCATCTGCTCATTTTTCATTTCAGAAAATCGCAACTCTTATGGATATGAAATTAAAGCTGATTCCACTCACAAAAGAATTTCATATGGATGCATCTCAGGTGAAAAAGAAAATTTCCGCAGGAACTGCTGCCATTGTTGGTATCGCTGGTTCAACTGACCTTGGAACCATCGATCAAATTGAAGAATTAAGTGACATTTGTAAAGATGAACATATATTCCTTCATATTGATGCAGCATTTGGTGGATTTATCATCCCATTTTTAAAAGATGCAAAACATCCCTCGTATCCATTTGATTTTTCATTAGAAGGAGTTAGTTCTGTGTCAATTGATGCTCATAAAATGGGTTATTCTGCAATCCCATTGGGAACTATTATCTTACGGGAAAAAGAATGGATCGATGAAATCAGTGTTCGATCTCCTTGTATTAATAGTGATACGCAAGCTGGCATTCTTGGTACTCGTTCTGGAGGACCTGTTGCAGCAGGTTATGCGGTAACAAGGTATCTTGGTATGGAAGGATATGCTGATATTGTGAAGCATTGCTTGAAGACCACTAAATATACTGTATCAAAAATTAAAGAACTAGGTTTATCACTAGTCATGGATCCTCCATTAAATGTGATTGCAGTCAGATTAAAAAATCCCGGCAAAGTGGTAGCAATTTTAGAAAAAGAGGGATGGAAAGTAAATAAAATTGATCATCTTTCAAGTATCCGCATTGTCTGTATGCCATCTATTACAAAGGAGATAATTGATGAATTTATGGTTAAATTACAGCAAGCATGCCAGCAAGCAGGAGAATTATGAACTCTAATCTTTTTAGAAAATCTCTTTTAAATGCTTCTATTATTCAAAAACAAGGATATTCGTATCTTATTCATCCTTTACTTGATGGCATCCCTCAAATAGACCCGTCACTGCTTTCTGAGGTTATAGAATTATTAAAAAAACAGATTAATGCTTTTCTTCCCGTTGATAAGCTCATTACTATTGAAGCAATGGGCATCCCGATTGCATCGGTTCTTTGCTCTGAATTGGACATTCCTTGCACCATTATAAGAAAGCGATCGTATGGTTTTGAAGATGAACAAAAAGTCACCCAGCATACTGGTTATGCAACAAATACCCTATATATAAATGGAATAAAAAAAGGTGAATCAGTTCTTATCATTGATGATGTGATAAGCACAGGAGGAACAATTAAATCGGTTTTAAATGTGCTGGATAGAATGCAGATTACTGTAAAAGGAGTATTTATTTTAGTTGATAAAGGTGATAATTTAAAAAGAATTCAAACTGAAACAAATATTCCAATCAGCGCTTTAGAAACCATAAAAATCATTGATAACAAGATTACTATTGTTGAATAATAAGAAAAATATATCAAAGTTCAATTGATGTGAATTAAATTGGAGAATTAGTATGAGTGAAATTGTTCCGCAACATAGTCATTGTCAGGTCTGTGGAAAAACAATACCTGTGACAGAGACTTTATGTTCACAGGAATGTAAAGACAAATATCAAATTATGATCAAAAGACGAAGGTTAATGGTTTATATAATGTATGGGTTAATTGGTGTTATTTTAATAGTCATGTTGCTTTTTAGTAATATCTAAGAAAAGTATGGTAAAAAAATAATACTGGTTATTACTCAGCGAGTTCCTCCTGGAGATCAATAACCATTTCAGTTAGTGCGTCTTCAAAAATTTGATGACGATATTCCTTTGTTGATCCATTTGCTAGATGAACGCGGGCAACAAAATCTTGTCCATCCTTTATTATTTCAATATGACAAACAGTTTCCATTGTAGTCCCAGACCAATACCATTTTTTTATGGCGAATTCCTCAGCTATTTATAAGGTTTTTTATAACGCAGTCACTTTATTATTATATTTCATCCATTATTCCAATATTTCGATAAGATTTATCATATTATTAATTAGAAAAATAATCGATTGGATGGTTTTTTAAGAAAGATTAATACATACGTTATCATTTAAGTAATCATTAGAGGTTTTATTGGAAGGTTAATAGTATGAACAATATTCGAAAACCAACCGTGGCAGGTATGTTTTATACAAATGAAAAAAAATCATTGGAAAAAGAGATGAAGGACAGTTTTTTATCAAAATTTGGACCAGGAAAGCTCTCAGATGTTAATGAAAAAAAGAATCATTTGAAAGGAGTAATTGTTCCTCATGCAGGATTTTCTTTTTCTGGAGGTACTGCTGCGTTTTCTTATAATGAAATTCGAAAAAATGGGCTTGCTGATGTATATATTGTTCTCGGACCTAATCATAACCATTATGGATCAGGTATTGCTATGCCTACCGGGGGAATGTGGCAAACTCCACTAGGAGATATACCTATTGACCAAGAGTTAGTTGATACATTAAAAGGAGGGATCATTGATGCAGATGATCAAACCATGAACGCACGAGAAAATAGCATTGAAGTTCAACTTCCATTTCTTCAATATATTTCTCAGGATCATTCATTCTCTCTTGTCCCCATTGCTATGGCCATGCAGGATTATGATACCGCATATGATGTAGGATGCGAATTATTTGAAGCAATAAATAATGATAAAAGAAATATTATAATCATTGCAAGCAGCGATTTTTCTCATGAAGGCATTGCTTATGGAAAAATACCTCCTTTAGAAAACGTACATGAATTTGTTGAACAACAAGACCGACTTGCATTGGATCAAATCTTACATTTCCAACCAAAAAAATTGATTGATACTATTTATAGTCATAACATCACCATGTGTGGGTTTGGACCTGTTGCAGCAATGCTTACAGCAACCAAGAAATTAGGTGCAAATCATGTAGAATTACTTAAATATAGTACTTCTTATGACGTGCATCCTGATAATAGTGCTTGTGTGGGCTATGCATCATGTGCTGTTTACTAAACAAAAGGAGATTAGATTCAAATGAAAGATGCAATACCGGTCAAAGACATTGATCCAATACAATCGATGACCGTAAATGAGCTGGTTCAATCATTCTATTCTGGAGGAGGCTTTACTGCAAAAAAAGTTGCTGATGGAGTTACAATCCTTGAGAATATGATTTCGGATAAAAAGTGTAAACGGTTTTTATCGTTTCCGGCCTGTATTTGCTCCACCGGAACCCGCGGCATCATCGCTGCACTTTTAAAAGAAAAATTATTTGATGTGGTGATCACCACAACCGGAACACTTGATCATGACCTGGCCCGTCTATGGGCTGCATATTATCATGGTAGTTTCACCGCTGATGACGCTGTGCTTCATCAAAAAGGAATCAACCGACTTGGTAATATTTTTATTCCCAATGAATGCTATGGAAGCATCCTAGAGCAAAAAATGCAGCCGATTCTTCAGGATATCTGTAAAGAGAAAGAAAAATGGTCCACCAAGGATATCATATGGGAATTCGGCAAAAGGTTAAAGGATGAGCCACAAAAAGAAGAATCTATTTTATATTGGGCATGGAAACATAAGATACCGATCTATGTTCCAGGAATAACAGATGGAGCATTTGGATCACAATTGTGGATGTATTATCAAAATCATAGAAATTTTACCATTGATTTATTTCAGGATGAAC
>CAZWQV010000002.1:33792-102120 GCA_964636235.1 uncultured Thermoplasmatales archaeon | reverse complement strand
AGTGAAATAAGAGCTGCGCCCTTATGATCCCTTCCGCTTCGCTTCCTCGGCACGCCCTTTCGGTCATGCCGCATCCTCGCTTCAGCGGATCAGGTCAATAGGAGTTTCAGTTGACCAATGACCGTTATATTATGGTGTTTTTCTTGATCTCTGAGGTATTGACTTGATTCCTCAAGATTTGTTAGACCAGTTGATTGGTGGTGTTCATAGCCACTCCAGAATCCGCCTCTTGGATATCTTCTCCTAAATCCCGGGTGTTTTTCAAATATCCGTTTTGCACTGCGTGATTTCAGAATAATCTCTGCATCCTGAACAGAATACTTTTTAGGTATGTTCACTTGGAAGTGAACATGGTTTCCAGCGAAACCAAACTCTCCGAATTCAAAACCAAATCGTTCACATTCCTTCAATGCTTCAAGACAGGTGTTTATATGGATTTGTTTTCGAAAGCACATATACCTGTTATGGGTGACAAACATCATCGTCACCCAATTGTTTCGGGTGTCACCCGAAATCTTTTTAGAGCTACCGCTAGTTATCTTTTTCAAAATTAGCACATTCCTGTTGCACCTTTTTAGGGCACACCCTTGTGGTGTGCCGCGTGCAACGGAAAAAAATATCAGGTAGCTCATTAAAAAGTGATACGGCTTTTCATCTGCGGGCCTTTCGTTTAACTTCAGTCCGCGCAGTATTCCCAGCCGTTATTTATAAATTTGATTGAAATAAAAACAGGTAAAAACATATTCTTTATTAAAACAATAATGTTAAAAAGATACATGATATGTTTGCCTCTTTGAGTATACATGGCTTATCTTATTGATTTGTTTTCAAATGAGTTATTTCGATTTTTCTTTACTATGATTACTACCTTAATCTTCCTTGGAATAACTTATATCATTTTAAGAATCATATTCAAAAGAATTGGAGGAAAGAAAAAGTCATTTACCAAGCATCTTTTTAAAAAATTGGGTTTGCCAATTTTCTTAGTTATTTTTCTAGTTGGTTTATATTCCTCATTACATCAATTGATTATGCTTGAAAATTTTCATCAAGAGATTAATGGTATTTTCTTCATTATCATTACCTTACTTATTGCAGCAATTATAGCTAGAATTGGTAATATTGCCTTAGGTACTTTTTTAAAAATGAAGAGAGGATTGGAGCGAACTCCAAACCTGATAAGTACATTTTTTTCAATTATTATTTATATCATCGGCGTTGTTATAATTCTTGGTTACTTTCAATTAGATATCACTCCTTTAATTGCTGGTGTTGGTGTTGGTGCTCTTGCCATTGGCCTTGCATTACAAAGCACGCTTGCTAATTTTTTTGCAGGATTGCATATTATCTCAGATCAGCCCATTCGAGTTGGTGATTTTATTGAATTAGACAAAGATAATGCAGGGTTTGTGGAAGATATTGGATGGCGATCTACAAGAATTAAAACAATGACTGATAATTTGATTATTGTTCCAAATGGGAAGCTTGCAGATAGCATCATACTAAATTATTCGCTGCCAAAACAAGACATGATTATTTGGGTTCCCTGCGGGGTGGCATATGAATCAGATCTTCAAAAAGTGGAAGAAGTTACCCTTGAAGTGGCAAGAGAAATTCAACAAAATTATCCAGGTGCGTTTAAGGATTTTGAACCATTATTTAGATTTAGAGAATTTGGAGAATCAAATATTGATTTTATTGCTATTCTTCGAGTTGAAGAATCCACGAAACGTTTTGTGGTAAAAAATGAGTTTATTAAAAAACTGAAAAAACGATTTGATCAAGAAGGTATAGAGATTTCATGGCCGATTAGAAAAATATATAATATGAAATAACAGTTGGAAAAGAATGATTTGGATAGTAACAATTTGTATCATCGGTTTACTAATTTTTCTTTCTTCATTTTTTGCTGCATCAGAAATGGCATTTGTATCTGTAAATAGAATAGGGGTGAGAAAAAAATCAAATGCTGGTGAGAAAAACGCCAAGATTTTAGAAAAGCTATTGACAAAACCAAATGAAGTGGTAAGCGCTATTGTTATTTGTAATAATGTAGTGAATATTACTTCATCAATTCTGGCCGGTGGGCTGATAACGTATTATTTTGGGAATGTCGGAGTGGGTATTGCCACAGCGGTGATGACGCTGCTCATTGTTGTGTTTGGTGAATCAATTCCCAAAGCATATGGAATTCATAATGATAAATTTGCATTTAAAGCAGCAACGTACATTAATATTCTAACCATTATGTTCTCTCCTGTTGCCAGAGGTTTATCAGCGCTATCAAACATTTTTTTAAAAATTGTAGGAAAAGAAAGCAGTAGCAGAGCAGTTGTTACGGAAGAAGAGATTAGAATTATGCTTGATTTAGGGGTACAGGATGGAACAATATATACTGATGAGAAACGGATGGTAAATGAGATTTTTGATTTTGATGAAACTGAAACAAAAGAAGTATTTATCCCTATTGATAATGTACATTTCTTACATGAAGATGACTCATTAAAGCAATTAAAACAAAAAGCATTGGAAACAGGACATTCGCGATTTCCAATTATTAAAAAAAATAAAAAAGATATTGTAGGAATTGTACATGTTAAGGATGCATTATTGAAAAATGAAGATATCAAAGTTAAAGAAATCATGAAGGATGTTCTAATTGTTCAGCAACATATGAAAACTGATGATGTTTTACGGAAAATGCAGAAAAAAAGAGTGCATATGGCAGTTGTTAAAAAGAAAAATGGTGCAGTTATTGGAATTGTAACTTTGGAAGATCTCATTGAGGAAATCTTTGGTGATATCAAAGATGAATACGATTAATTTAAAGCAATGATATAAGAAATTAATGAGAAAAAATGTGAGAAGAGTAATATGACTAGATTTATGAAAAAATCTTCAAATAAAAGTGGTTTACCTCCTGGATCTCTTATTCATATTGGTGAAAAAAAAACAGATAAATCAACTATTACTATTTTTGATTATGATAAGGATGTATTAGAAGAAAAAACAATTGATAATATATCAGAATGTGTAAATTTAAAAAAAACTCCAACAGTCAGTTGGATCAATATCACGGGACTTCATGATATATCTGTTATTGAGAAAATCGGTCAAATTTTTGAAATTCATCCATTAGTATTAGAGGACATACTCTATACTGATCAGCGACCGAAATACGACGAATTTGACAAGTATATTTTTATTGTTTTGAAAATGCTTCGTTATGATGAAAAAACGGAACAAATTATCACTGAACAAATCAGTGTTATTTTAACTGAAAATTATGTAATTTCATTTCAAGAAATGGAAGGCGATGTCTTCAATCCGATAAGAGACCGTATTAGAGGTGGAAAGGGACGAATACGAAAGCTGGGGACAGATTATCTTACCTATTCGCTAATCGATGCGATTGTTGATAATTATTTTTTAATTTTAGAAAAAGTTGGAGAAAAAATTGAGGAACTAGAAGAAGAAGTCATAAGTAATCCACGTCCAGAGATAGTACAAACAATTCATAGATTAAAACGAGAAATGCTTTTTTTAAGAAAGTCTGTCTGGCCATTAAGAGAAGTAATTAACAATCTTCAAAAAAATGAATCAAAACTAATTAAAAAGACAACTATTATTTTTTTACGAGATATTTATGATCATACAATTCAAGTAATGGATACTGTTGAAACCTATAGAGATATGATATCTGGCTTATTAGATATTTATATGAGCAGCATTAGCAATAAAATGAATGAAGTAATGAAAGTGCTTACTATTTTTGCAGCTATTTTCATTCCCTTAACATTTATTGCGGGAATTTATGGTATGAACTTTGATTATATGCCGGAGCTTTCAATTCCATGGGCATATCCCCTAGTTTGGGCTATTTTTATTGGAATAGGTTTGACCCTTTTCGGTTATTTCAAACATAAAAAATGGGTTTAGAAGTTAAATCATACATGAGATCTTAATGCTTAATTTGCTTCAACACAATATTTAGAAAGTTCCTTGCACTCATTCCGATTTCTACATCAAACTTTTTTGCTTCTTCGGATAATGCAACAATAGGTGCATCAAGTGCTGATGATATTGTTTTCACATTGGTAACCTTAGCTGCGATATCTCCAAGTTTATTTGCTGCATTCATATCAAGATATCCACACATGACAAAACATTCTGGGCAACCAAAAACTATCAATGGAACATGTTCAAAATTAATTTTAACTGCCGTTATCAATCCAGATTTTAATTTAATATCCTGAAACTCTATCATAAAATGCTACCCTTCACCATATTCAATATCTTCTGATACCACTTCAATAGTATCTTTAATGAGCTTTATTTTTTTATCTTTTGTATTATAAACAAGTTCATCTGGGTATTCATCAAAGACCTCACTCTCAGTTTTTCCTGAGCTAACAGTGACAAAATAATATACTTTCATTTTTACCATTTCACTTTCCTCAATTAGTATATAAATAAATCGCTTATCAATGTTATTTCTATAGATTACAAATATAGTACGCCAACATATATTATATTAGGAGGCAATTTCAAAAGGAAAGGGGGAAATAGTTTCCTCATTTTTTTATTTTAATTTCTATTTAATCTTATTTCTAGTTATGAATATAATCATGGTTAAAGAAAATGATAAGAGATATGCAACCAGTGAGCCAATTACTATTCCATAGGTAGGATATAAAAAATGAATGACTGTGGCATAGAGAGCAACACTTGATATACCAATGGACATTGTTTTTGCCATTCCTGCTGCAAAATTTGGGCCATGATCGCGAACGCAAATTACCATGGTGGATGTTAGTATTGCAGGAAATACAGAAAAAATGCCACTTATAATACTATTTACATTTGAAAGTGAAACTGCTATTGCTATAACAATTCCTGCTAAAATCCCCCGGGTTACTATTTTTTTTAAGGTATAATGAACCTTTACCTGCCCAATTGAAATGATCTTCTTTTTATGTTCAAGAATGAGAAATGTTGAAACCAAGCATATAACATATATTCCTAATGAGATGAAAATATTAGTGATTTCAAAAAGAATCAGGAGGGAAGATAAAAACGTCCAAATAGTAAATGCAGAAATGAATGCAAACAATGTAGATCTATGAATAAGAAGAGCAAAGATAAAAAGAAAAATGACATTAAATCCAAGTTCTGCTGGAACAACAGCTGCTGCGTCCGATGCAAAGTTATCACCTTTAGTAATCGCTATAAAAACAAAAGCTACTACAATAGTGGATGGAAGGGTTCCAAGGATGCCCCCTACTTTTGAGCCATATCTTTCAGCAATAAACATGATGATAATAACAACTAATGCAGATAAAATAAAGGGAAGAATACTCTGATAGAGAAATTGCATCATATGAAGGGCATTACGTAATAATTGATAAATATATGTAAATGAATTTTTTTATTATATTTAAAAAGCAAATAAGAGAAAAGTGACGCATCATGAAATACAAGGCATCAAATAATTTCAAGTTTGTTTTTAGAATTTATTTACATTAAAATCTTATTTTTTTTGATTATTTCTCAGTTTTTAACTATTTAGCAAGCCCAAGAACTATTAATTTAATTAATATATTTAATTTCAAGTTGAGAATTAAATCGAAAAAAGAGGTATCTAATGCCCCCAAAAAAATCGAAGAAAAAATATAATGATGATGAAAAAGAAGAAATCAGCATTTATGACGACTATGAAACAGAGTCAAGAGATACTTGGTAATGAAAAAAAGTGTTGCAATATTGCTTTCAAATTATAAAGATTCGTCTAATTCTTCTTTTTATTCAAAACAAAAGAATATGGATTATTTGTATTCTATTAAACTATTTGTTTCTTTTTTAATAAAATTCTATTCAATTTTCAAAAATAAAATATTAATATATGAAAATTATTTATATGATTATAATTATACCAATAAATAGGGAGGAACATCATGAAATTCGATGTGGTTGTCGTAGGTGCAGGGCCAAGTGGTTCGACAGCAGCAAAATACCTCGCAAGTCAAGGAATAAAAGTTCTCATTGTTGATAAAGAAAAATTTCCTCGTAGTAAGCCCTGTGGTGGAGGACTGCCTTTACGCACCCTTGAACGATATCCATATATTAAAGAATTGGATGTAATAGATAATTATTCATACGGTGGTTCACTACATTCTCCATCTCTAAAGAACTTTGTAGAAATAAGAAAACAAGAGCCAGTCATTGCAATGGTTCAGAGAAAACATTTTGATAAAGCACTTGTTGATCTTGCAGTTGAAAAAGGAGCTGTGTTCAAAGATAATAAAAAAGTAAAAGATATTGATATAAAATTGTATGATACACAAGTTACCTTTTCGGATGGGACAAATATGACAACAGATCTAGTTATCGGCGCTGATGGATTTCTTAGCACGGTAGCAAAAAAAACTGGTCTATTAAAAAACCATAAACATTTTGGTGTTTGTGTTTTGGAAGATTTTCCATTATCACCAGATATTATTACAAATTATTATACTGAACATCATTTCTGTCATATATATAGTAAATACAATGGAATTAAGGGATATGGATGGGTGTTTCCAAAAAAGAATGATATTAATGTTGGAATAGTATCATATAAATTAAAAAAAATTGATGAAAAAGATAAAAAAAATATTAAAAATATTTTTAATGAATATCTTACCTATCTTAAAAAGTCCCAGATTCTCCCATCAGATGTTAAAAGCTCACATCTAAAAGGTGGCTTATTACCAGTTGAACCTTTACATAAAACATATGCAAATCGCACACTTCTTTGTGGCGATGCAGCAGGATTAATTAATCCAGTAAGCGGAGAAGGGATATATTATGCATTGGTTTCTGGAGAAATCGCTGGAAATACTGCTGCAGAAGCTATACAAAACCATGATACCAGCGAACGATTTTTATCAATATATCAAAAAAGATGGAATCAAGAATTTGGAAAAGAAATAAAATTATTTTCTCATTCAAAAAATCAATGGGGAAAAGAAGGAGACAAACTTATCAATTTAATGAAAAAAGATGCCGACTTTGCAGAATTGATTTATTCAATTATGATGGGGAAAAAAAGTGCTTATGAATTAAGATGGAAACTGGTAAAACACTATTTACAAGCAAATCTTCATTTTATTCGGTGAATTTGGTAATGCGGCCTTATCATTTTCCTTTGGTTCTTTTTCCAAGAACCTTTTGATGAACGCTTCGTTTTGGTTTTTTTACATTACTTTTATGCTTTACTGGTACTTTTGCATCCATAAAATACAGTTCTCAAAGTTGATCTATTAAACAAAATTATTATGTTTAAAGAGTTTTTTTAATTCTTTTTTCTCACATTCCATACAATATAAATCATATACATTATCGGTTATCTTTTTTCCACAAAGTGAACATGTAAGCTGTTTATGCCTTCTGATAATATTTATTCTCGGAATTTGTTTGAACATACTCTATCCCATCTTAAGATCATCCTATAATGAATGAAATCCTATTTGTAATTAAATATTAGGGGAAAAAAATGTTAAGATTTTTAATAATTTCCTTGGATAACAATCCAAATAAGATGTTATAACAGGCAATATATGTTTTAATATGCACTATCTTCATTTTTCTTTTAATAATGCATTTTTATCAATTTTTCTTTGGGCAATTTTATTAGTAATTGAAAAATAAAAATAGACACATCCTAATTCTATACCAAAAATTAAAAGAAACCATCCAAATGTGGATCCAATAAGATATAGATCTCCTATAGTTGTTATATTCAAATGAAACGAAAGTATCAAAGACCCTAGAAAAGGAATGAACATTCCAAATAGTACAATACTTAAAATGATGATAAGATCTTTATGTTTTGGCATATAGAATCTACATAATAAAACATCTTTTAAAAGATTCTCTTACAGATGACAAAAAATGAAAATAAATTTCTAATTAATCTTGTTGCACATTGCTATATTACTAATTCTTCTAGAGTTTTAATTGAAGCTTGAACATTATTTGCTTTAAGAATATATGATCCTGAAACAAACATATTTGCACCTGCTGCATAAACTTTCTTTATGGTCTTATCTGTAATTCCACCATCAACTTCAATATCAAGATCTGGTTTCATTGATCTAAGATCCGAAATTTTATCAATCATATCTGGTAAAAATGAACTTCCATAAAAACCTGGTTTAACCGTCATTATTAACACTTGATCTATAGAATCTAAATAAGTTTCAATCTCACTGATTGGTGTTTCAGGGTTTAATACAAGCCCCACTCTTTTTCCAAGATCTTTTACATAAGGAATTAATGATTCTGGTTCATATTTTGATTCATGATGAATAAGGATGGTATCTACTTTTTCACCAAAATGCTTTATCCATTTTAAAGGATCTGAAACCATTAAATGAGCTTCATACACACAGTTTGTATATGGTAGTGAAAAATCAAAAAAAAGAGATGTATTTGGAACGAAATTATCATCCATTATATCGAGTTGTATAGTATGAACATAATCAGCAACCTTTGCTATACTTTCATCTAATTCTTTTTGACTTTTGGCAATAATCGCCGGTATTATTTCTTTTTTTCCTTGCATTGCTATCACGTATTATTCATTTATAATCTGCTTGTTTGTCAGAATTTTTTTTGTTTCGATTTTATATGATTCAACATTTGGTTGATCGAATGGATTCACTTTCATTAATGAGCCTAAATACATCATTTCCATCATTTTAAATTGTAGAAATTGCCCTATTAATTCTTCTGATTTATCTGGAAGAGTAATGGTTACAAAAGGTCTATTATTTTTCATAAAAGCTGTTTGTGTCCCATGTAAAATTGCATGCATGATTTCTTGTAATGATTTGTCTTGAATCACAGGTACTAATGATTCAAAATCTGATTGATGTGGTATTGATATATCATGTTTATTTTGTTTAATTTTTACAAAAGTAGTGAATTTATCATAAGGCCCTCCAAGATATAGTTGAGCCATGGAATGTAGATCAGTAGATCCAATTGAAACAGTTGGAGTGACTCCATTGAAAATCTGTTTTCCTTCAATATCATATTCTTTTCCAATGCTTTCAGCCATGAGTTGTCGATACCATTTTCCAATTGATTCTAGATCAGTACTAAACAAGAAAAGATCGTTAATGCATTTTCCTTGCAGTCTATGAAGATAAATTTGGGCAGCGCTTTTTGCAGCTATATTTTGATTTAAATCCTGATCAAGACATTGATTTCGCATCATGCTTGCTCCTTTTAACAATTCGTTGATGTTGACTCCAATCATGCCAAGCGGAAACAAGCCAACTGATGAGAAAACAGAATATCGCCCTCCTACTTTTTTTGGAATTTCTAAGGCGGTATAACCATGTTGTTGGGCATGATGCCAAAATTTAGATTCCTTATCAGTTGTAATTACTACATAATCTTGATAAGAAGGTTGGTATTTCTTAAGTAGACTGATTAGAGTTTGTAAATTAGCGATTGTTTCTGTTGTACTCCCACTTTTACTTACTCCATTTATAATGACCTTTTTATCTTGTTGTAACGCTTTTTTGATAATTGTCCTAATGGCATATAATAAATCAGAATCAACAGTATCAGCATATAAGATATGCATCT
The DNA here is from genome assembly GCA_964636235.1 of uncultured Thermoplasmatales archaeon. Lineage (GTDB taxonomy): Archaea > Thermoplasmatota > E2 > DHVEG-1 > DHVEG-1 > EX4572-165. The sequence continues at coordinate 92,481 of CAZWQV010000002.1, read as the reverse complement.
GTGGCCCTAGTTGATTATATAATTTACCTAACACTGCCTCTTGAACAGCAATTGTCCCAAGGTTACTTCCTCCTATACCTACCACAAGAAGATAATCCGCAGAAAGCTCTTTTTTTTCCTCAATAGTATCAATATTAATCTGCATGTTTTTCATATCAAAAGGTAAATTTATTGATGCTCGATCATCATCATAACCTTTCTCTGAAGCTTGGTTCATATTGATAATTTCATCATCAATATTTTTTTTGATATCTGCTATCTTATGATCATCAATTCCAGAATGATCAGTTGAGAATTGAATATGCTTCATTTTACTATACCTCCTTATAATTACAGTTATTAGTGTTTATTAAATGTGTATAATCAAAGATCTTTTCCTTTACCCACCGATAAAATTTTCATGAAATAAAACAATTGTCCATATTTAAGTATTTGTTAATCTAAAAAATAAATCAATACGTTATCTTTAGAAAATAACATAATATATGAATGTATTTCATCTAGAAATTTAAACAAAAATCATTATCTTAACATTTGATTGATACTATGAAAAAAGAACTTTGTCAAACGTTTAAAACACAGCCAACTTCAGATGGGTGGAAGCTGCAATTATTACATTACCCTGCAAACACGAAAAAAAAGACAAGTACTCCAGTTGTTTTATGTCATGGTTTAGCTGCAAATAAAAATAGTTGCGATTTTGGTGATATACAAAGTAAGGAATGGGAACAATACAGTCTGGCAGCATATCTTTCTCAAGGGTATGATAAGGATAAAATATCTCATGATGTTTGGGTGATTCAATTAAGGGGCAGAGGAAAAAATCTTACATTTAATCCTAAGGATCATCCTAAAAAATACATTTGGTGCTTTGATGATTATGTAGAAAAAGATATACCAACAATTTTGAAATTCATTCAAACGTATTATCAAAAAGAGCAGCAAAGAAACATAAAAATTCATTGGGTTGGGAAAAGTATGGGTGGAATGATCGTCTATGCATATGGACAGACACCCGCTTCTCATCGGACTATACAGGGAGTTATTACTATTGGATCACCAGCAATATTTGAATATAAAAATCCACTTCTTGAATTAATAACAAGAATCGCTCCTAGAAATATTGCTTTTCCTGTGAACATATCTGAACTTATTCAGAGGATCCCGGAAATCGATACTGCATTTAAAACATTTGGTGTTGATCCTGAAAATATAAAACCAGACATCTTTGAACTTTATCTTAAAATTGGCATGAATAATTTGATTTCATCAAAAATTTTTAATCATTTTTCAGTGTTTTTTAGACATAATACTTTTTGTAAGTATCCTCGCTATCCCTGGTTATATGATATTTTTGGTCATACTTCAGTAACGTCATCATTTTTCATTACATATGATTATAAAAAATATCTTTATCGATTTACTCATCCTTTACTTGCCATTGCGGGAAAAGCAGATAAGGCAGCGCCACCAGAAGATGTAAAAGAAACAGTAAACCGAGTGAAAAGCAAGGATAAAACCTATCATCTTTTTTCAAAAGATAAAGGATACAAGGCAAATTATGGTCATCTTGATCTTAATTTAGGAATTCATGCAAAAAATGAAGTTTATCCGGTTATCCATAATTGGCTGTTACAACATGATAAATAAAAAAATGAGGATTTATTCTACAATTAAATCCTTCGAATATTTATCAGTATCCACTAGTAAAAATTCATCACTCATTGCAAGGCAATCTTTTGGACAAATCTCATTACACTGAGCACAGAAACAACAACGGGACAGATATATTTTTATTTTCTTTTCATCTTCCTTGAACTCAATTGCTTCTGTTGGGCATACCTTAATGCAAAGCTTGCATCCGATACAGGTTTCTTTGTTATAGGTTATTTTCCCTCGAAAATTCGGAGGGGTTTTCACTGGTGGATTAATAGATGCTTTTCCTTCACCAACGGCTTTTAAAAAACCACTGACATTTCCTGGTGCATATTTTGCTGGAAATTTATTGGTAAATGGTTTTTTAAACATTTGAGTAAATGCTTTTGGTATCATGACCAGTTTCATTTCATAAGCCTCCTTGTCTTTTCCACACACATTCTATGCAAATCTTCACCAGTTAATTCATATGAATGATTTTTTTCAACTATACCCACGCGATTTGTACAACTCATACAAGGATCTGTTGATGCAGCAACAATAGGAATATCTGCGATTTGTTCACCCATCAGCATTGGTATCCAAGGTAAAATATTAGAATAAGTTGGTGCTCGAACCTTCCATGAATACGGTGAGGGTTCGCCAACATATTTCACATAGTGAAATACTTCTCCACGTGGTGCTTCCATTCTACCGATTCCTTCGCCTTCAGCTTTTTTCATAATATTTAGGATTTTTGCAACTTTTGGTTCTGCCAAAATCTCTCCTTCGGGCATATTTTTAATTGCTTCTTCAATCAATTCAACTGATTGTTTTACCTCGAGTAAACGGACAATGATTCTATCATACACATCACCATTGACTTCTCCAGTTACAATATCAGGGGTCATATAATCAAAATCAAGATCACCAAATGCAAAATAAGGTTGGTCAATACGGACATCTTTTTTTACTCCCGAGGCACGAGTCGTAGGACCAACAGCACAGAGTTTCAAAGCATCTTCTTTTGTTAACACCCCGCATCCTTGACTACGAAGTTTAAACGTTTTATCTTCAAGATATATTTTTCGTAATTTCTCCCAATTCGCTTTCACAGCATCTAATGATTTATTAATCGTCGGAAGCATATCTGCTGTGATGTCTCTACGGACACCACCAATTTGAGTGATTGCTTTTGTGACTCTGTTTCCACAGAGATATTCTGTGAGATCAAGAGCAGCTTCTCGAATCTGCCATGTTAAAAATAAAACAGTATCAAAGCCAAGTTCATGAGCGGCAACACCAGCCCATAATACATGAGAACAGATACGTTCAAGTTCTTGATGAACAACCCGAAGATATTGAGCACGTTCTGGAACATCTATTCCAGCAACTCTTTCACTTGCGAGAGCAAACGCCATCGGATGGCAATAGGAACAAATACCACATATACGTTCTGCAAGATATAAAATTTGAACAGGATTCCTACGAGTTCCTGCCCATTCAATTGATCGGTGAACATGTCCTAGCTCAACCCCAACATCAACAATTTTTTCTCCTTCAATTTCAAAATTAAATTTCACAGGTTCCTTCAGTGCTGGATGAATAGGGCCAATTGGTATTTGATATGAAGTTTTCATAGTTTTTGTGGTCATTTTTTCACCTCATCATGTAAATTCCGAACCATTTTATCAGCGTTTTTTTCATCTCTTCTCCATGGATACATTCCTTCAGGAAACTCATTAGGGATGAATACTCGTTCATCTTTTGGAATGCCAACGACCTTTATTCCAAGCATTTCTTGTTTTTCTTGTTCTGCAATTAATGCACCAGGAATAAGATCAGTTATCGTATCAATAGTAAGATCTGTTTTTGGAAGAGGAGTTGTGATATTTATCGAAATTTCTCTTAATTTTTCGCCAGAATACAATGAAAAATGATGTACAATTTCAATTGTTTTTCCAAGGTCATATCCTGAAGAAACGGCAAAATGAGGATGTTTTTCGAAAGTAAAAAGATGTTCAACCACATCATGATAAATCTTTTTATCAATCTTTAGCCAGATGTGAAAGAACTCATTTTTTTTCAAACCTCTAACATGCTTTTCCACTCGAGCATCTATAATATCCTTTGAAAAAGCATCTTTAAACGATTTGACTATTTCATCAGGTGTTAAAATGTTTTTAGAAGCCATTATTTCGCCTCCAATGTTTCAAGTTTTGTCCAGGCTTTTACAACACCCATTATAATATTCTCAGGTCGTGGGGGACATCCAATAACATAAACATCGACAGGAAGAACGTTATCAATTGGTCCAACAAGGTTATATGCTTCATAAAACACATCTCCGGTATTACCACAATTCCCAACGCAGAGAACTGCTTTTGGATCGGGCATCTGCTCATATGCACGTTTAACTTTTTCAACCAATTGCCGAGTAACCGGCCCAGTAACAAGTAAAACATCTGCGTGACGTGGGGATCCAACAAGTTTAATACCAAATCTTTCTGCATCATATCTCGGACAGAGAGCAGCAATGATTTCAATATCACATCCATTACAGGATCCAGAGTTTATGTGATAAACCCATAGTGCTTTTTTAAAGGCTTTAGGAAGTCCTTTGGACATTGAAGAGTACCTCCGGTAGTATATATCTAATAAATTTGGTTCATTGGTAATCCTAAAAAGTATTAAAATGTTGTGGAAAACAACGAGAATGTGAAAAGATGGTTTTTTAGAGAAAATTATTAAATTTTATAGCGATTCTACATAATACATTTCCTGAGGTTTCACATTGAAATATTTACTTGTTTGTATTGGTAATCGAGATGGGGGCGATGACGCAGTTGGGCCATTCATTGCTGATGAACTAGGCAATATAAAATTAAATGATATTGAAGTTCTCAATGTTGAAACGTATCTTGAAAATTATACCGGAGTTATTAAACAAAAAAAACCAGATATATTATATTTAATTGATGCTATTGATATGAATCTGAATCCTGGTGAAATTAGGATTGTTCCCAAGGAAAAAATAGGATTAATGCACGTAAGTACTCATGGCATACCTCTGTCAGTTTTTGTTAATTATCTTTCTCAATATATCTCAAAAATAGCAATTATTGGAATTCAACCACAAAAGATGGATGGAGATATGACAAGAATAGTAAAAAAAAACGCATTAAAATTAATTGAAATTTTTAAAAATGAAGAATTTTCTTTAATTAAGCGTTTAGAATAAATCAATTATTAAAATTAACATGGTTATTTTAACATAAATTGATACATTATACTTTTAATTATTAATATAAAAAAGTTTATAATATTTAAAATTAACATTGTTATCATTGGTTTGAAATGAAGAGATCAATACGGGCAGGATTTAACTTTGGCCTTACATCAGGCATTATTACCACACTTGGATTGATGGTAGGTCTTTATTCAAGTACTAATTCAAAACCAATTGTTATTGGAGGGATTCTAACCATTGCTCTAGCTGATGCGCTTTCCGATTCAATTGGTATGCATACCGCTGTTGAATCTCAGAATCGCCATACAAAAAAAGAAATTTGGGAGGCAACGTATGCGACATTTGTATGTAAATTTATTTTTTCATCATTTTTCATAATCCCTACACTTTTATTTTCACTTGAAAAGGCAGTTATAATCAGTATAATAATTAGTATTTATTTTATATTTGCAAATAGTATATTTTTAGCTAGAAAACAAAAAATATCTCCTGTAAAAGTTATCATTGAGCACATTTCTCTAACTCTATTAGTAATTGTAGCATCTTACCTTATCGGAACATGGATTTCAATCACTTTTAATTAAAAGAACCATCTTTTTGTCAAAAAGAGAAAAAAATGTTCATTATTTATTGAAATAAATGATTATTTTATCTCAATATTTTTGATACATAATTAATATTCTACTTATGAAGGAATTTATTATTTGCTTTGTAATATATCCATTTTTAATTGGCGGGATGATTGCAAGCTAATGAAACAATTGAAAAAAATGAGGGACGTATATCTCTTTATTTTTTTATTAACTGATACACGTTGATCATGTGATCCGGTCGATAGGATTCCTTAGCCTTTCGTAATCCAGGATTTCCCATATCAGATTCACGATTGATATAGGTCACATTATTTTTGACAAGTTCTGCTGTTTCTCTATTAATTAATTTATAGATCCCATCATAATATGGAGATCCTTTTTCAAAATGAACCACAATGGTATCAGGGTTCATTTTTTCAAACATGCAAACTGCTTCAATCTTATCATTTACTCTAATCGCAATTCCAGATAATCCAAGGTCTTTGAAATGATCTATTGAAAACATGATCGCTTTTTTTTCATACTGTAGTAATGGATCGTCTTCACAATCTCTCCAGATACACCATCTTTTAAGAAATTTTTTTACCTCTGGAATGTTTTCTTCCGTTATCATTTCTTTTTTATAGGTTATATTTTTTACAAATTTATTTAATCGATTCCGAATTTTCCGATAATCAGATCCCTGTAATTGAGCTAAATCTTCTGCTCGATATACATAGTCAGCATATTCAGGAAGTGGTTTAAAGGTATACGAATGATATGTATTTTCCATCCATTGCTTGACATTTTCTGTTATCATTGAAATTTGTGACTGTGGTTGTAAAGAATTATTTAGTTCTAACAACTCATCAAATAGTTCTTTTTTATAGGTTCCACTTGGGGGACGGAAATAATTGAAATCATTTACTGTTGCTCTTATAAATAATACATCATCAATGAGAGCATAGGTATAATGTGCATAATCTTGCCAACCAACTAGAGTGGTAAAAACATTATCACTATGAATGGGAGGATACATTTCATAATGGCTATCAAAGAAAGGTTTTGACTGCATCGTTATAGGTTTAAAATCATCGATAGATAGCATAAAATCAAATCACAGGTCATATTTCATCGGAACGTATTGTTTCATTTCGTTAAAACCAAGAGGTTTATAAAACCCACTCTGTCCAGGTTCACTGATAAGAGCAACCCAAGTTACTCCTTTTGCGGTACAAAAGTCGATTAATTCATTGATAATTTTTTTTCCGATTCCTTTCTTTCTATAGGATGGCAATACGACCACATCCTGAATGTATCCATCCGAAATACCGTCCGAAATAACTCTTCCCATGCCAACTGCATTTCCAGTTTTATCATCAATTGCTAAAATAAAAATAAAACTTCCTTTTATTAAGTCAGGAAGATGGGAGGGATCATAGGTCTCCTTCCACCATCCACCTGCTTTGTATAATTCAACGATCTCAGAAATAATCCAATTGTCTATTTTTTTAAAAGAAATTTGTTCAACCATCAACTTCATCATAGCTTTGATATGATTTAATTATTTTGAATGAACAAAAAAATCTAATAGGGATACTGTTTTCCTAGCACTTCAGTAGAAGTCAACGCTGCAATCGCGCCATCAGCTGCAGCAGTGATAATTTGCCTAAGACCTCCACGAATATCGCCTGCTGCATATACTCCTTTTATATTTGTTCTCATTTGTTTATCAACATTAATATAACCAGTTTCACACAATTCAACCTGTAATTTTTTGGCAAGTTCATTTTGTGGAATAACGCCAATGGAAATAAAAATACCATCAACATTGACATTCTTTGTTGATTGATCAGCATTATTTTTCAAAATAAGGGATTCTACTTTTTCTGTTCCCTTAATTTCTTCAACAACATGATCGAGAATAAATTCTACTCCAGCATCTTTGGCATCCTTTTCATATGCTTCTTCTGCTCTGAGTTGATCTCTTCTGTGAATTAAATATACTTTTTTACAGCCGATTTGTTTTAAATAAATTGCTTCAATGAGGGCAGAATTACCCCCGCCCACAACCGCTACTTTTTTGTCTTTAAAAAAGAATCCATCACAAGTAGCACAATAACTAACTCCTTTCCCAATTAACGTATCTGCACCAGGAACGTTTAATCTTCTATGTTCCGTTCCCATTGCAAGCAGGATTGCCCCAGCAGTATATGTTTTTTCTTCACTTGTCTTTATGATGAATTGTTTATCTTTTTTTTCGATATCAATTACTTGTTCATAAAAATGGAATTCAGCATATTGTGCTGCATGCTGTTTCATTTTCTCAGTTAGTTCGGCCCCGGTAATACTTTGAAAACCAGCATAATTCTCAATATTTGGAGCAATAGATGCAAGACCTCCACCCGCACCGGTATCAAAAATTGTCGCTTTAATGCCTGCTCTTACTGCATAAATACCAGCTGAACAACCTGCAGGGCCTGCTCCAATGATCGCAAGTTCGTAATCCATAACATATCACATAGTTAGATACTTTTATCCTGAATGTATTGTCATCTGTAATATCTTTTGGTTTAATATATCATATGCTTTTGTTGGATCATCAACATGCATTATGCTTTCTCTTAACTGTTCATTTTGATTCTCAGTTGTTTCAATACCCTGTTTGACAAGCATTTCGATTTGATGGGGGATGTTTCCAACAATGAGTGTGGCGATTCCCTTCATGGTTCCTTTGTGAATAAAAACTCCTTTCGCTTCTATGTATCTGCAGAGCAATGCCTCTGGTTTACCAAGATATTTTATTCCAATATAGCAGTCAAAATAATCACTGTCTGCATCTTTTATGAGATTGAAAAATGAAACGAAATCATTTTCTTTTATGAACCCAATTGGTTTTCTTTGATGGTGGATAACTGCAAACACGTCATGATCTTGCATATATGTTTGTACAACACTTATTTCTTCAATTATTTCATGTGAAACCATTATATTCCTCTTACCTTGCAAGTATCAAAAAATGGATTAATCTTCTGACACATCATTTCTAATTCTTCTTTTGTATATGATTTCTCTTGTTTAAATATTTCAGAAAGAAGTGTTGATTCATGTTTGAACTGTTGAAGATAGTACTTTTTTGACCCTTTTATCCATTGAGCAATTCTGATAATATCTTCCTCCTTGTGAAATCGTGGGATAACGGTTGTTTTAAATTCATAATCTGGTGCTTTCTTCCTTATTATATGTATTGATGAATCAATGTTTTCTATATTGACTGAAGTGTTTGTTACTTTTTCATACGAGCTTTTTGGTGCTTTCACATCCATGGAAACATAATCTATTAATCCATCATCTATCATTTGTTCTAATTTTTTTGGAAATGAGCCGTTTGTATCAATCTTTACCAGAAATCCTTTGTGCTTTATGGTTGAGACAAAATCATATAAATCTTTTTGTAAAAATGGTTCCCCACCTGAAATGGAAACTGCATCAATTTTACCATTTCTTTCATCTAAAAAGGAAAAAATAACATCAACAGGAATCAGCTCAGTTTGATCAAGTACAAGATCCCTGTTGTAACAGAATGGACAACGAAAATTACATCCCGTTGTCCATATAATTGTAGCAATTTTTCCAGGGTAATCAAGAAGCGAGATTTCTTGAAATCCTCCTATCTTCATGTGGAAACCACGATTTCTTTTTCCTCGCTTAATTTTCTCCCAGATTCCAGTGTTTCATCATTGAATGGAGTGAAAACAGTTCGATCATTAAATTCTCTTTGTTTACCTTTGTTCCATTGATTAACCGGCCGCAAATAGCCAACAACACGGGAATATACTTCACAGGAGGTGGTTTTTCCATCCTTTTCACAGAGTGGGCAGAGTTCATGCTCCCCAGCGATATAATCATGTTCCGGACAGATACTAAAGGTTGGAGTAATGGTATAGTATGGTAAATGATAGTTTTCAGCTATTTTTTTCACTAATTGTTTGACTGATTGTGGATTTGGATTATTTTCACCTAAAAATATATGAAGAACCGTTCCGCCAGTATATTTTGTTTGCAGTGAATCTTGTAAATCAAGTGCTTTAAATACATCAGTGGTAAAACCAACGGGTAGCTGAGTTGAGTTTGTGTAATATGGTTCGATTTCTCCACCTATTTTGCCACGATAAAACTCTTGATTATACATGCGTATATCAGGATAACGTTTCTTATCAATTCGTGCCAATCGATATGTTGCTCCTTCTGCAGGAGTTGCTTCTAAATTGAATATGTCTCCTGTTTCCTCTTGATAGGCTAGCATTTTTTCTCGAATGTGATCCATTACTTTTTCAGAAAATGCTTTTCCTTTCGGATCTGCAATACTTTTATTCATGAAATTAAGCATGGCATCGTTCATACCAATGATTCCAATGGTTGAAAAATGATTTTTCCAGTATTGTCCATAGGTTTCTTTTACATCTGAAAGATAATATTTAGAATAGGGATGAAGACCACTTGCGGTAAGATTTTCAATGACCTCTCTTTTTATTATAAGGCTTTCTTTGGCTAGATCCAATATTTCATCTAATCGATCGAGAAAATCCTCTTCATTTTGTGCTAAATAACCAATACGAGGTAGATTAATAGTTACAACACCTATGGATCCTGTTTTTGGATTAGCACCAAACAGGCCGCCACCTCTTTTCCGTAATTCTCTGTTATCAAGACGAAGTCTGCAACACATAGAACGGGCATCATCTGGTTTCATATCACTATTGATAAAATTACTAAAGTAAGGAATACCGTACTTTGCAGTCATTTCCCATAATGAGTCAAGTTTTTCAGTATCCCAATCAAAGTCCTTGGTGATATTATAGGTTGGAATTGGAAACGTAAAGGGCCTTCCCTTTGCATCACCTGCGATCATAATTTCTGCAAATGCCTCATTAATCATGTTCATTTCTTTGGTATATTCTTTATACTTGGTATCCATGAGTTCTCCGCCAATAATAACTGGCTCTTCTGCCATGTATTCTGGAACGGTTAAATCCATGGTTATATTGGTAAATGGACTTTGAAAACCAACTCTAGTTGGAACGTTCATATTATACAAGAATTTCTGCATTTCTTGTTTAACTTCTTCATATGATAAATCATCATGGCGGATGAATGGTGCCAGAAGGGTATCAAAATTGGATAATGCTTGTGCACCCGCCGCTTCCCCCTGGAGCGTATACAAATAATTAACAATTTGCATCAGTGCTGTTCCAAAGTGTTTTGCAGGATTGCTTTCTATTTTTCCAGAAACACCACAAAATCCTTTTAGTAGAATATCCTGTAAATCCCATCCTACACAATAAGCTCCTAGCGTTCCTAAATCATGGATATGAAAATCACCATTTGTATGAGCGTCACCAATCTCTGGTGGGTAAATCTTATTTAACCAATAATGTGAAATGATGTTTTCTGTAGCATAAACATTTAATCCTTGAAGAGAGTAACTCATATTACTGTTTTCATTTACCTTCCAATCCATCATAGATAGATATCCATCAACAACATCTATATCTTTTAATAAACCACCTATTTCACGGATTTCTTCATGTTGTTTTCTATAAAGAATATAGGCTTTCGCTGTTTTTGCATGCCCCCCTTCAATGAGGATCTTTTCTACAAGATCTTGGACTAATTCAACAGAGGGGATTTCACCTGGTTTTTTATTTTTTTCGATCTCCTCAATAACTCTATCAGTTATCTCTGTTGCACGCCGATGATCTTTTCCACCCACTGCTTGTGCTGCTTTCCAAATAGCATTTGTTATACGGAATGGATTGAAATCATCTATTTTTCCATCTCTTTTTCTTATTTTTCGAATCATTTATTTATCTCTCCTCATTTTAAAGGTTGTTTTGTTAGTTTTTTTACTTCTTCTTCGAAGAATGTGATGTCAGCAAATGATCTATATACTGATGCAAATCGAATATATGCGACTTGATCCAGCTCTTTGAGTTCGTTCATTACATATTCTCCAATTATATTACTTTGAATTTCTTCTTGACCGGCACGCCGTATTTTTTCTTCAATATTCTCAAGAACTGTTTCAATTTGTTCTTGAGATATTGGCCGTTTTTCAAGAGCTTTCATCACACCTTTTTTAATTTTCTGTTTGTCGTATGGTTCGCGTTTTCCGTCTTTTTTAATGACATAAATAGGGCTTAGCTCAATATGTTCATACGTGGTAAACCGTCGTCGACAATTAAGACACTCACGACGCCTCCGAATTGAATAAACTCCAGTATCTCGAGAGTCAGTGACTTTTGTGTTTTCATGATCACAATATGGACATTGCATCCCTATTCACTATCCTCACAATATATACAAGATGTTGTATTTTTTCATACATCTCATACATTATATAGTATGCAATTGGTACTTATTAAAGTTTTCTATATACCTAAAAATGACCCACTTTTATGGTCCAATTTATTCTCATAAATTGGGAGTAACCACAATAAAAAAAATGTTATATAAATGCATCTAAATTGTCATTGAAAGTATTATTTTTAGTTCATAAAAATTATAAATTATTAAAAAAACAATATCATAACAAAATCGCTAAATTTCCTAAAATATGCAATAATATTTTTCCTAAATCCATATTAAATTATCAACAACATCGTAGATTAAAGAATCAATTTCCATTATCGATTCAATTGAATTAAGCTGTGATTGTTGCGCTCTTGTAGCGGGTTTTTGAGGAACTGCAGTACAACCAATTGAATCAAGAATTGAAAGATCATACGTGCCGATATCTTTTGCTATTTGTACAATCTCTTCTTTATCATACCCTATTAAAGGACGAAGAATAGGTATTGTTGAAACATCATCGATAACTTGTATATTAGAAAGCGTTTGCGAGGCCACCTGCCCCAATGAATCACCCATAACAATAGCATGAGCATTGTATCGTTTCGCTAGCTCGTTTGCATAACGGACCATCATTCGTTTACAAAAAATACAGGTAAATCGAGGGTGATTATTGCTAGTCTTATATGCTTCAAGTGCCTTTCCATGGGATAATACACATCGTCTCGTCTTATTATGGATAATTGTCTGTAACTGATCAGCCAATGTAATAAAATTTTGAATTTCTTTGTCATCGGTATAAGGCCTTCCATCAGCATGCACGAAAATGATTTCATCGATATAATTTGATAAAAGATAGACTGCAACGGGTGAATCGATTCCACTTGAAAGCAAAGCTATTATGTTCATTCTGTCTCTCGTTTTATATATTCCAAGTATTCTTTATGCCCCCCAACAATCGGAAGAACAATAATATCAGGTACTTCATATGAGTGTAATTCTTTGATTCTTCTGATTGTTTTTATCACATTATCTTCAACTGTTTTTGCTATCAAAATCACTTCAGAGGCATATTCAACTTTGCCTTTCCATTTGTAAATTGATTCAATATTCGGAATGACATTTACACAAGCGACCAGTTGTTCCTCAACCAATGTATGGGCAATCTTTCTAGCATCTATTAAATCATCAATTGTGCTATAGACCACAGTAAACATATGATTTCCCATGAAATTGAATTACATAGAAGCTTATATAATTTTATTTAATAAATCGAGTTAATTTTATATCATCCATGCATGCAAGAAAATCATCATAAGTTCCATAAAATAAATGACTTGAACATTTACAGTCACTACATCCAAAATCGGGAATTGATGAAAAATTAGATGAAAGATAAGTGGCCAAATCACATTCTTCTCTTTTATTTCCTTCCTTATAATAAACATCAGATATTTTTGCATCAAGTAAAAAATAATCAATATGCCAATGTATCTTTTTTTCAGATTTTAGATGCCTTTTTATTCTTGAATCAAGACTGTTTAACCCTGACCCAACGTACGCATAATAACCCTTCTTAAAAGAAATAGTACCAATTCTACCAATATTTATTTCTAAATCTGAATCTAACTGCATAAGAAGAATGTATGATCCTTTCATTACTTCCGTATTATTAAAATTGCTTAAAAACATACCTTATCAACACTATTTTATCAGATAGAAATACCATAAGTATTAACATTTGGTATTGTTCCAAAGCAAACCTAGATTGAATAAAAAATCTTTAATAAAATTATTGATATTTTATAAAAATACTATAATTTGAGGGAAAAGTTATTAAAATATGAAAACAACTATATAATAAACCTAACGAGGTGACAGAATGAAAAAAATATATATCGCAGGATTCCTGTGTATGCTATTATTTACTTCAATACCACTTGCAGTAAGCCAAGCAAGTACTGAAGTAATGATACAAAGTGATATTGCAGAGCCACAGTCTCTTATTGGTATAACATTTATCGCGGGATTATTGTTAAATCCAAAAGAAGTCGGCAACTATGTGCAAGGTAAAGCAATTGTTCTTGCATATTATGATCGTGGACTTATTATAAAAGACTCAGGTGTATTAATGGGCTTGAAAGAAGTGAGATTTAAACCAAGCAATTTAATGTATATGAGTGAACCTGGCCAGATAGGTGTTGTCCAAGTTGCAGGTATCTGCACAGGATTTTCGCATTCAAAAATTTAAACCAAAACATTCTTTTTCTCATTTTTTTTATCATTTCTTAATGAATTTTAGAAAATATCCCATATTAATTGCTATCATCTTTTCTATAGTTGTGTTTATTTTAGTTACAATTATAGCGGCTGAACTATTACGAACGACGATTGCTTTTTCATTGTTCTGTGCATTACCATTGGGGCTAATGAGTGCACTCATTGTTCTTTTAAGTATATATTTTTATACGAAAGAAAAATAAGTAACCATATAGTATTTCCCTATTAGATGAGATCTCAAATTTCATCAAATATAAAAAAAATAAGGTGAATGAATGTGATGAAGGCAGCAGTACTATTTATAAAAGGTTTTGAAGAAATCGAAGGATTGACTATTGTTGATATTCTTAGAAGAGCAGATATTCAGGTTGATATGGTCGGTGTTGAAGAGGATCTGGTAACTGGTGCTCATAATGTTATAATTAAAACAGATACCATTCTAGAAAATATCAATATATTGGATTATGATGGAGTATTTCTACCAGGTGGTGCTCCAGGATACATTAATTTAGGCAAAAACAAAAAAGTACTAACCCTTTTAGAAAAAGCAAATCAAGCAAAGAAATTAATTGGTGCAATATGTGCCTCTCCATCAGTTTTAGCAAAAGCAAATATTCTAAAGGGAAGAAGAGCAACAATTTATCCAGGATTAGAATCTGAAATAACAAAATATGGTGGTACTATTACCAATGAAATTGTTGTTGTAGATGACCATATAATAACCAGTAAAGGTCCTGCCACAAGTATTCCTTTTGCTTTGAAATTAGTTGAATATTTAAAAGGAGAAGAAACAGCAAATACGATAAAAGATAAATTACTTGCTCACGAGGTTTTAAATTATTAACCAATTAAAATAATGAATTATTCTAGATGATATCATGAATATCATAAAAGCGACTTTATCTGATGCAGAGGATATTGCAAAAAATAATATTGCCATGGCTTTTGAATCAGAAAAAATTTCTTTATCAGAATTCATTGCATTGGATGCTGTTAAAAACCTTATTAATAATCCAGAAAAGGGATTCTATTTACTTATCAAAGAAAATAATAGGATTATTGGTCAACTAATGATCACTTATGAGTGGAGTGATTGGAGAAATACAACCATTTGGTGGATCCAAAGTGTTTATGTTGATCCGGCTTTTCGAAAACAAGGAGTATTTCGATCTCTTTATGAATATATACAAAAGTTGTCTAAAAAAAATAATGTCAAAGTACTTCGATTATATGTCCATGAGCAAAACAAAAATGCAATAAAAGTATATGAATCATTAGACATGAAAAAGAAATCATATGTTATATATGAATCAGTTATAACATAACTTAATTTTCTTGTTGATAAATCATATTTTATTGATTGAACTGAATTATTTATATAGTATTTTTTTATTACCGCCAGGTATGTCAGAAAAAATTCCTCATAAAATTACAAATGTTATGGTTACTGGAAAAAGTGGTGCTGGAAAACAACCTAGAATTGATGTCCTAATTGATGAATTTAATCTTGAACAACTATCAACTGGTGATATCTTCCGCCATTATTTGGGACTTTTTAACCAATTTGGCTATCCTCATGATCTATCAGAATTTTATGATAAAGAGAAAAAACAATTTATTTCTGATGAAGAAATTATGAAGAAAATTGGGACAAATGATGAAGATATTATTCTTGGATTAAAGGCGAAATATTTTGTCGATCAAGGATTATTTGGCCCCGATAGTATTGTCAATGCATTATTTGAATCAACATTTGCTAAAAAGAACTATAAAAATCAGGTTCTTGATGGATATCCACGAACATTAAATCAAGCTGAATTTTTACTTAATTTACTAGATGAGAAAAAATCTAAAATTGATTTTATTGTTCTTGTTGATAACTCAGATGAACGGATAATTAAGAGAACTGTTCAACGAAGAATTTGTCCAAAATGTGGGAAAGTCTATCATTTAACATACAAACCACCGGTTAATGGAAAATGTGAGAAATGCGGTGTTGATGTCATTCAAAGATCAGATGATACTGAGGAAAAAATAAAATCTAGATTACAGGAATTCAAGAATAAAACAGTACCCGCATTAGAATATCTAAAATTAAAGGGAATACCTATTGTAACAGTACCCGGTCATCTAGAAGATTTCACAAAAGAAAATGTGAAAAAAAGTGTATTATCGGAGATTAAGAAACTTTATTAATTTTCTTTTTAATTGGTGGTACATTTATGAAAATATTTTATGGATCCGCAATTCAAGGATCACAGGATAGAAAACAAAGGGCAGAAGTAAATGCATTCATTATTGAAGCTATAAAACATATGGATAATACAGTTGTTACAGAACATACCACCGGTAAAACATATGAGGAAGCCATTAAAAAATTAGAACAATCAATTGGAAAGCTGCCACTAGAGGGATTGCAACGTCGGATCTATGTAAGAAATAAAATGATTGGAGCAATCGAAGGGGACATTGACGCAGCAGTTTTTGAAGTATCAACTCCAAGTCTTGGAACCGGCATTGAAATCGCTCATGCATATCTACGATCTCGCATGAATTTACCAACAATTCCTGTGCTTGCTTTATATCAAACGGATTATTGGCCAAATAAACTCTCGACAATGATTCAAGGAATAACCAAAGAACAGGTTCCTTATTTTACCTTAAAAGAATATACCGAATTACCACAAATAAAGCAAATTCTCAAAGATTTTTTTTCAGCAGACTGTTAAATGGGATTCCAATCTTTCACTCATGTTTTTATCATGAGCAAAAATCTAGTTTAGTATCCCTAAATATATCCTGTTTTGTTATAATAATTAACCCTTTTATTGCAAATCTGATTGTAAACGAATTGAAACTAAAAGAAAAAGAATAAAAAAAACAGGATTTTTTTATTATCCTTCTTTATCAGAGTGGTTTTAGTTGTTCTTTTTTAATATTTAATTATATAGTTATCTCCGTAACTATCTTCTCCTGGAGCATAATCCCACATGTTATTATTAAATACTTTCAAAATAACTGCATCAAGGATATAGCGGGTAAAACCTATTCTTCCAATGAACCCTAATCTTCTAAATGCGTTTGACCAGGTGTCATATAAAACATCCCCTTTTTCAGGATCTCCAATGAATTCTTTTGGAACCTTCCATGTTATAACACCGGTTTGCATATTGTACGTTCCATTTATATCATTATGATTTCGAGTTCTGCTTATTCCCGCAGTGTATCTATCCCAATATTTCAAACTAAATCCCCTATGTAAACTGCATGAATATTCTGTGCCATTGAGTTTCCAAAAAACAGCAAAGGTTTGCTGAAACGTGGTAAATGAAGGATCATTAATCTGCATTGAAACATAAAGATATTCTGGAGCTTCCTCTTTTTCAAAAAACTCAATATCCACAATATCGATATAGCCAAAGGCGTCACCGGTTTGATCTGTGATCTGTGGCTCTTGATCATCAGCTTGCACAAACATGGTTGACATACTTGAACTTATAAATATGAAGACCAGATATATTCCAATTAATTTTCTTCTCATTTATTCACCTCAATTTTTCCATATATACTATTTTTAATATTGAATTGTATAATTATCACCATAGCTTCCTTCTGCTGGCGCATAATCCCACATGTTATTATCAAATACATTTAAGATAATTTTATCAAGGATAATGCGAGTAAAACCAATTCTTCCAATAAAACCGAGCCGTCTAAACGCATTTGACCAGGTATCATATAATACATCACCTTTTGATGGACTTCCAATAAGTTCTTTTGGAATAGTCCATGTAATGACACCATCTTCAAAATCATAGTCGCCTTCGATATCTTGGAGATCCTGATTTCGTTTTCCACGTTCATATTTACCTGCATTATATGCTTCCCAATCCTTTGGTCTGAATCCTAGATGAAGGCCACAAGAATATTGAACTTTATCATATTTCCAGAAAACAGCAAATGTTTGCTGAAATGTTGAAAAAGATGGTTCACTTATTTTCATTGATACACAAAGAAATTCAGGGGTTTCTTGTTTTTCAAAAAAAATATCCACAATATCGATATAGCCAAATGCATCTCTAGTTGGATCAGTTATTTGCGGTTCTGGCTCATCAGCTAACACAAACATGGTTGACATACTTGTGCTTATAAATATAAAAACAATATATATTCCAATTAATTTTCTTTTCATTTTTTCCCTCTTTTAATATTGAATAATATAATCTCTCCCATACTCATATGGTGCTCCATCCCACGGAACCTTTCCAGTGATCAGTGATACTAAACCTGAAAACCAAAAACGATCGAATCCTAATCTTCCAATAAATCCAAACCGTTGGAAGGTAAGTGCTTTTGTTTTTGTTAATACATCACCTATTTGTGGATTATTTATGATACTTTTAGGGATTTTACAGGTAATAATACCTGTTTCAGTATCAAAGTTGCCCTCAATTTCAACATAATGCTCTTGAAACCAAAATCCATGACCATAACCTGCTATAAATGCATACCATGGTTCACCATATCCTATCACCAGCGAAGATGCGCATTCAACTCCATTATGCTCCCAATGAACAGTCAGGTGTTGTTTAAATTTAAGCGTATTGATTTCCTTTAATTTAAGTGCAGTATAAAGATAATCTGGTTCATTTTCTTTTTCATAGAACCAAGCAGATATAATATCCAAGTAATCAAATACTGCCGTGTCTTCACCATCAACAATCTCTGGATCAGATTCATCACCCGCAGTTACTGTTATTGGCAAAATCGTTGTGAGAAACAGCGCCATAACAAAAATACATATACATTTTTTCATTTCATTATTCCCCCTAGTATTGTATAATATAATCCTTTCCATATTCTCTTTCTTCACCAGGGATTATATTTGGTGCAAAATCCTGTACTTGTAACTCTGGAAGTCCAAGTTTATAAAAAAGAATGCTTCTCATTTTTGGACTGAAACCCAATCGACCGAAAAAGCCAAATCGTTCAAAACCTTCTTATGAAGTATCTTTTAGAATTGTACCTGGTTCAGGATCATTTAATAATGATTTTGGTATTTTACATATTACTGTTCCTGATTCCGTATCAAATTCTTCCTCAATGTCAAATACTTCTGCCCTATCATACCAGTAATCAATTCCAATGCCAAAATTAAAATGTATCCATTGCCCAGCCTCATAACCTACTGAGCAAATGGTCCAATAGATTTCATCATCCATCTTCCAATGAACAGTAAGATGTTGCTTTGGCATCATCACATTACTATTTCGTAACTTTATGGTTGTATAGAGATAATTTGGAGTTGATTCTTCTTCAAAAAACCATGCTTTTTCAATATCTAAATACGATCTTGCATCTTCCACTGTATCTACTATTTCAGGATTCTGCTCATCACCAGCAATGACAGGAAACGGCAATATTGCAGTACTTAGCAGCACCAGCAGTACAAAAAATAATATTTTGCCCTTCATTATCATTGGTCTACCTCCCAATAGTAATTTAATAATAGTTACTAGAATATATATTTTTCTATAGTTAATTAAATAATTAAATATTATTATTACAAATGTTTTAATTAAAAAAGGCAATTAAGTATTTATTGTTTAATTTTTAATATCCAACCAGCAATTGTGACATAAGTCTATTTTCAGCTTTTCTTAAATGTTCCACCGTTGTTGCTTTACTTAATCCGACATGTTTGGAAAGAATATCCGTTGATATTTTCCTTGGATACTCATAATATCCTCTTTGTTTTGCGGTAACAAGTATCTGTTTTTGTTTATCGGTTAAACAGTTCAACAAATCAATTTCCTGTAAAAAAGTATTAGTAAAACTTAATTTTTCAACATTTCCAATTAATTTACAAGAGACAGCAATTTTATTGAGCGCTTTTTCCGATCCGATAGCACTAAAAACAACATGCCGACCTTGCATTCTTGAAGGCGTATCCCAAATAACATCAACATCGAAATGTTTGGTGATTTCACCTAGCTTTGAAAAAATATGAATTGGTGGACGACCTTGCATTATGCATGTAATTGATCGTTCATCTTCTTCTAATGTAGAAAGAATTTTAACACTTTTTGAAGCTTCCAGTTCCTTAACAGTATGACCTGGTTTTATGATCATTTTCACAAGAATGATTTTATATATTTTCTCAAAATCAATTTTTAAAATATCTAATACTTCTGTATTTTCAATAATATCAATTGGTGCTATACTTTTTATTAAATTATAAAAAAAGGGATTAAGAGATATTTGAATGGTCATCTTTTTCATATAGTTGAAGAGTATTTAGTGAGACTCATATTAAAGTTATCCTATTTATTTCAGATATTTTCTTACTTTATGTTAAAAGTTCTATTAGGTTTAAATGCTGAATTTTATCATTAAATAAACGCACAAATAAATCATGGAGAAATTGAAATTCCTTATTTTTTGGAAGGGTTATGGTAATCGATTCAGACCAATCACTTACAACATCATGGGTATCTTTTGCTTTTACTCTTATTTGATATGATTTTTCACCAAAACCTGACCAGATATGTGAGGCCGATCCTATTTCACCAGATAGAAATGGGCCAACCCAACCACTCCGTGATCCATCACCCCAATCAAAAAGTAAATATACTTTATCCCCGTCAGGATCAATACTATTGGATTCATAGATGTATTCAGTGAAATATTTTCCAGATACAGGGCCATCAGCAGGTAAAGGCTTATTGGGGGGATTGCTCGATTGTTTTTCAATTGTAGGAAGTATGATACATGAAGGATAAGCATCTCCAATGTACAATGTATTTTCTGCCACCTTATAGGTATTGTTTCCTTTAATCGCATCTTTTGTGTTTGGATTTGCTAAAAACCGAGGATAATTTGATGATGAAATTGATACTCTTATCTTATGACCCACATTCCATATATATGATGTACTCCAAAGACTTACTTTTATTTCATAAATTTCCTCAGGATTCATAAACTCCCAATGATCCAAACCATTACGATTTCTCATTCGAAGTATTCCATCTGTTATCAGCATTGATCGGCCATCAGGGTATACATCACATAATTTTACTGTAAAATCAGTATCTTGGCAATTTGATGAAACAAATAATGATGCATTAATTGGCCCTGTAGCCTCATAAGGTTCCTCCAGCATTGAGCTAGAAAATACAAGGACATCCTCTCGATTTTCGACTGATCGTTGATCATAGGGGCCACGTGGAAGATTCAAGTTTTGTCCACCAACTGTTAGAACCGGATCGGTAGGATCATATAAATATGTTAAATCTTCATTTGATATAGATCGGTCAATGGATAAACTACCATCATTATGAAAATACCATGGTTGCTCATTTGATGCTATAGGCCATTTATCTGAAAATCTCCATTCATTTCCTGGAGCGTCAAAATCTTCTACATCACCCATAACATAATATGAAACCGCAGGCCATTTCTGATAATCTATAGGACCATTATATTCTCCGTTTTCCGTAAATGTATAGATCATATCTACAAATAATTCAAATGGAAAATCAGGTAATGCATTTTCAGGATATTGCAATTCGCCGGCTTGCAGACTTGCCCCATGAGTCCAAGGTCCCATGATAAGCTTTGATTGCCCTTTGGCACCAATACCACCTAAATATTGATACCCCATAAATCCATTAAGAGTTCCTTGAGTAAAACAATCATACCAACCTCCACTATGAATCGCGGGTACATGGATATCTGACCAATTATCTTCAAGTGATGTGTTGGTCCAATAATCCATTGTATAATTTTCATGGGAAATAAGTTCTGGTAAGACAAAAAGACTGTTTTGACCTTTTAACCAGCCTTCAATCATTGCTAGGCGAAATTGACCACCTTGAAATACAGCATGATTATGTAAATTTGGTGTGGCAACTTGTATGTATTGACAGGCAAGATTTTCTGGATTTGCACCCGCCATATAGTATTGATTTATCCCAAGAGCCGATCCGCCATAGGTTGCAATTTTACCATTTGACCATGACTGTGAAGCAATCCATTCTAATGTATCGGGACCATCAGTATGAGCATTTCTAAAAACAGTATCCGCGCTTTCAGATTCATATCGTCCTCGCATATCTTGAACAATGGTTGGCCATCCGGCATCGGCCCAATCGCCCATATTCATATTTTTTTTATTATATGGAGTTCGAATCAATATACTTCCCATTTGTTTTGTTGTATTATCAGGAAAATAGATATCGGTTGCTAGATGAATACCATCTCTCATTTCCACCATATAGGTATCTTTTGAATAAAGTGGAAAGAAGGGGTTATTCGAGCTTAGTTTGATACTATTTACATTGGTAATTGCTGCCAATGAAAGAGGAGTTATTAATAAAAAAATGACAGATGAGACTAGTAACAAAGCATTTTTTTTCATTCTATCAAATAATTGAACTTATCAAGACTTTAATAATTTTTCTAGATGAATTTAAAAAAAAATATATAATTTTAATATCAATAAAATGTTATTTTTTCCCTATTTTCTGGGTAATTTCTTCGATAAGTTCCTGAGATAATTCATATTGGCCGTTTGTCTTTTTAATCTTACCGCTCTCAATTAATTTAGAAAAGGGCTCTTTAAAATTTCCCCCATATTTCTTAAATAATTGTTTGTCCATAGTTACAGTTTTATATAAATCATGTTCTGGACAAGTCTTTATTTTTTTGATAACTGACCAATAATATGCTGACGCAATAATGAGATCTTGAATGTTCTTAACCTTCATTTTCTTAACTAAAGATGCAAATGTTTCTTGCTTTTTTTTGATTTCATTTTGAATAATTTTAGTTTGCTTCTTTTTATTAACACCTTTTTTGTTCTCTAATTGAAAAGGTAATTGCGAAAGTGATGTGCCCAAGGTTTTTTCTAAATAGGCGTCAATAAATTTTTCCGTTCCCTCAACTTCAATTTCAAAATCATTGACTTTAATTCGTACTTTGCCCGTTTGCATAAAAAATGACAATACGATGAAAAGTATTAAAGCTATTCCCCATAACATTGATTATGCAACAGGTTATAGTAAAGACCGGAAAAATGAATAATTATTTTTTTGTTAAATACATTAATATTTATATAATAAATAATAATATTGATAGTTGATAAGAAATGACTTCACTTCGCGAAATGAAACAAAGGGAATACATACCGAACTTGACATATCTACGAATGTTGATTAAAGGAGTTGTATCATTTATCTATATTTTTTTAACAAATTTTAAAGATTTTAAAAAAATTACTGGAATATCTTCAAAAAAACGATTATATATTCGGCCGAAACCACGATATGAAGTACCAAGCTACAAAAAAGATATGCAGTATTGCAGCTCAAATGAAAAATATCTTCGACCAACACTTTGGTGTAATACTTTTAGTAAAGAAGTCATTGCACTTGCAAATCATTTAGGAGCTTATAAAAAATCAGATAAAGAATTTGTTGATGCAGCTTTTGATTGGGTAAAAAGAAATATTACCTTAGAAATCGTTCAAATGGATTCAGTGGAGGAAACGTTGAAACGAGGAACTGGTACCTGTATTCATATCAATAATGTTCTAGTTGCTCTTTGCCGCTGTGCGGGGATAAAAGCCCGATATAAATTATTTGCAGCAATCACAAGTCAAGCAGCATATAACGAGATGTTTGATTCAATGACGCGTAAATGGTATGACGCGCTTGGTTATTTTTCCATTGAAGGAGATATGGAAGCTTTCATAAACGGAAAATGGATGGTCGCCCATGCCGGACCAACACCAGAGAGACAAGCTGCGATGAATATACCCATAACCACTGTTGGAGAAGAAGCGATAGGTATTTGGTTCGATGCAATCCCTGGCACTATTTTCACATCTGAGTCTATTCCTTACGGAATTGGCCTTACCTTGCGACTGCTCATCAAAATTGCACCGGGAACAATTGATGCTGTTAATGCAAATACCCTTCTTATGATTGAAAAAGGGAAGAAGATCTTGGAAGAGAAAGGTGGTGAAAAAAAGTATGATGAAGAAATCAGGAAAGATTTTGTTCCCAAATTTCCAAAGGTTTCTACTGAAAAACATCATAATATTATTTTCAAATAGGTACAAATTATTTCACAGGATTCGAGATATATTGCAATCCTTTTTCACTAATTTTTACTACATCAACATCCACATATTCTAAAAACCCTAAACCCATCAGTCTTTTCACAATATGTTCCAATTCCTCATCAGATATCTGAAGGAGGGTTAATGCTGTATCAATATCCAAGTCCTTTGATTGCAGCATAGTCAAAAGCTCATATTCTTTTTGATATCTTTCGGTTTGAAGGTCTTGAGATATATCAATATCATCAGAACCGGTTAATTTGTCAATGTGCTCTTTTATAATAACATCTAAATTAAGTTTATCCAGTATTTTATCATCTTTATTATAGAGGATGCAGACTTTATTATGATCATCATATTTCCAATTTGACACATCCGACCATATATATCCTAAAATACTTGCATCTCCCGCAATTTTATTTACCTTGTTTCGATGGTTAAACGAATGTTTCTGTTCCATTTCAATGATGTTTAAATCAATCCCATTTTCTTCCAATGCATGAATGGTTTCTTTCCCAATTATTTCTTTAAATTCTTTCATAAAATAAAGGCCACCATTATCTTGCAGGTCCATATAGACAATTCGAATGGCTGTTTCAATTGCTTTACATATCTCAGATGAGGAAATCTCATTTATTTGAGAAGCTACTTGAATGTTATGCTCATCATGAATTTCAACATATTTTAAAAAATCATATCGATCACGCAACGTGGTCATTATGGTATTCATAACCTTAACTGCAAAATTACTTGTCGTTCTTCTTCCAGCAATACTGCATAATGCCTGTAGTGAATTATGTACTATACTTGCATTTTTTATATCCATTATGTTTTCCCCTATATTCTTTAAATGATATCTTGCTCATTATCCATAAATTTCTGATTCATCTGCACTCTTCTTTAATTCATCTTTATTATCAGCCGCTTTAAGACGAATAAAAAAAGTACTTCCGCCCCCAAGTCCTTGACTTTCTGCCCAGATGACACCGCCATGCTTTTCAACAATTTTCTTGGTAATTGAAAGCCCAAGTCCTGTTGAATTATGATCATGTCTTGATGAATCTGCCTTATAAAACTCATCAAAAATACGATCTATTTGCTCTTGTGTCATACCAATGCCTGAATCACTGAATGAAATCTGTACCATGTCTTGTTCTTTTGTTGCTTGGATAGTGATTCTTTTTTCATTTTCACCTATGTATTTAACTGAGTTTGTTAATATATTATTAAAAACTTCATAAAGTCTTAACTCATTTCCCTTTATATATAAACCATCAGCTATGCCATTTTCAATCTTTATATTTTTTTCTTCGAACATAACTTTGTTATTTGTCAAGATTTTATCCATGATTGATTTTAACTCAATTGTTTCAATAGGTATATCAATTCTATCTGAGTTGAATTTGGCCAAATCGATGGTTTTTTCCACAAGGTCCTTCATAAAATATGTATTTTTTATAATAACATCTAAAATCTCTTTTTCTTTCTCTGTTCGAAGTGAATCTTTAAGAATTGGCAATAATGCCATTATGGGCGTTAACGGTGTTTTTAAATCATGACTTAATTGTGTGATAAATCCATCTTTCTGTTCAACCAATTTTCTAATCTTCTGCGTTCTCTGTTCTACTTCTATTTCTAGATTTTGATTTAAAGTTGATAATTGTTCTCTTGCGACCTGTAGTTCATTGTTCATTTCACGGAGGACCTCTGTATGTTCCAAAATCTTTTTTTCAGATTCTTTTCTTTCTGTGATATCAATGACAGTTCCTGCAACATACGGGTTTTGGTAATCAGTTTCTTTAATCACTGTGGAGGTCATTAATAAAGGAATAGTATCCCCATTTTTTGTTATATGATATAATTCTTTTCCTACTACATTACCAACTGTTTTTAATTCATTAATCATAGTTGTATAATCTTGTGCCTTATCTTCAGCATAAAATATGGAAAGATTTTTACCAATAATATCTTGGGGGTAATAGCCGTGTATAAAAGCAAAGGATTTGTTAACATACAATATAGTTCCATCCATATCATGGATAATAGCACCGTAATCAGCTTCATCTGAAATGGTTTTAAATCGCTTGTATTTCTTCTCAAGTCTTTTCTGTTTGGTTACATCAACAAAAGATGCCATGATACAAAGTAATTTATCAAATTCATCTTTGACCATACTGGCAGACATTTGCACCGGAAACAATCGACCATCATTTCCTTTAGCGATTACTTCTCCAAACCAGCCTCCATCCCTAAGGATTTGATCAATGATATTTACGTATTGACCTCCTTTTTTCCAGAGACTGAAAACAGGTTTTTGTAATATTCTTTGCTCAGAATCAAAATTCCACATTCCTAAAAAGGATGGGTTTACATAGGTGATATTTCCATTTAAGTCAGTTAGAACAATTGCATTTATGGAAGACAATAATGCATTTTCCTTTATTTTTAAATTGTATTCCATTTCTTTTCTATTCGTTATTTCTTGTTTTACAGCGATAAAATTAGTAATATTCCGTTGCGCATCAAATGCGGGTGAAATAGTTGCATGTTCCCAATAAAGTTCACCAGTTTTCTTTTTATTGTAGAATTCACCAGCCCACATTTTTTTAGATGAAATAGTGTTCCACATATGTCGATAGAATTCATCTGGATGATATCCAGACTTGAGAATTGCTGGTGTCTTTCCAATAACTTCAATATTAGAATATCCAGTTATTTCTGTAAATTTCCTATTTACATATTGAATGATACCAGTGGCATCTGTGATAACAATAATAGCAGGAATTTGATCTGTGGAATTGATGATTTGATTAAGATTATGCGAAGTATCATGTCTTGGTTCACATGAATCATGCTGAGAAGTATCCAATACATCAGATTTTTCCATAATACATTCTTCAGACATGTTAATCATCAATTATTGTTTTTATTTCCAATTTATTGCGAAATAATAATGAAAAAAGATTACTTTTTTCATGTGCTTTTATTCATCATCCCATTCCAAACTATTTACTACGGTTCAAAATATCGAAATCATTTATATTTGTATCGAAAAAAATATTATCAAACTGTTCCTTATTGTTCCTTCAACAATTAATCCTAATTTATACTTATTTTTTACTATTTACTTTAAGTATTAATAAATGAAAATATTAAAAAATAGTTAGATATAAAAATCCATCAACTAAATAAAAATAATCGATTCTTATTAAATAAATCTAATTTCCTATTCATCATATCTATGCCCTATTAATATGATCTGAAATTATTACAGATTCGCTAATTTTTTAAGGCATATTAATTAGCATCATTTGCATGATATTATAATAATAAAATCATAGTAGCACTTCTAATCCATCTCTTAGGATAGTAAGACCCTCTTTTAAGAGGTCTTCATCAATATTACAGCTTAATCGAAAATGACCTTCATAATTAAATAATTGACCTGGATTAACTAATACGTTATACTCATTAAGTAATTGTTGACAAAGATCTCGTGAAGAAATAGAACTTTTATATTTTGGAAAACAGATAATTCCTCCAGATGGTTTTACATATTCAACAAGATGATTGTTTTGTTGTATCCACTTATCAACGATAGCCATATTTGTTTTTGCGGAAGTAATAAATCTGTTTCTTAATGCTTCTTTTCCTTTCATAAAACCTTGTAAAACCATTAATAAAGAGACTTCTGATATCAAAGAGTTGGTATGAGATTTTAATTTATTACATTTCAAAGCTATATTCTTCGGTGCAACAATCCATCCAAATCGCAATCCACCCAGCCCGTATATTTTTGTTACACTTGATGTGACAATAACATTTGGTAATCCATATGAACTTTCAAACGTGTGAAAACATCCATCTAAAAAAATTTCATCTATTAAAATAAATACTCCATGGTCCTGAGCGATATCAGCTATTTCTTTCATTTCTTCTTTTTTTACATAGATACCACTGGGGTTGTGCAGATTGGTCAATACCACTAGTTTTGTTTTCTTTGTTAACAGATTTTCAAAAACGGATGCATCTAATTTGAATTGCTGTTCAAAAGAACGTGTAAAAAAACTAATACGTGCTCCTAACATTTTTGGTGTCAACCATAATGGACCATATCCAGGTTGTTCCACTATTACTTCATCATCTTTTGACAACAATGATTGAAAAACAAGAAAATTTGATTCAGTACCACCGCAAGTCAATACAACATTTTCATTTTTACATTTATAATAATCAGCGAAGACTTGCTTTAAATGTTCAGCATAAGTCGAATTATTATAATTCAAAAGGACATCTGAAGGCAAATTAAAATTAGTTATTTTTTGATACTCATCATAAGAAAAATCAAAAGAGTTACTGAATGCCATGATGTACTGAGCTTTTTTATGATTATGAACTAACCAATCAAAAATATCAATATCACAAATATTCATAGGATTGTATATACTTTTGAACATTTGAATTTTTTTGAATAGATGTATATCATAATGTCATCCTTCTCATCAATCCTAAAAATGTTCTCTCAGGAAGTAATCTTCTCAGCCAAAGTATTAAACCTGAATATTTACCAACCGGATAACGCAATTTCCATGAGTTGTCAGTAGCAGCATTATAAATTTCTTCGGCGACGACAATAGGAAAAGAGTAATGCTCTTTTTTGATATTATTTTCTTCATAAGAGATTAATTTATTTAAATTGTCATCATAAACATGCAAACCTCTTTTATTTACAACATCTTTTGAACGGCCATAAAAGTCTGTTTTTATTATTCCCGGTTCAATAATTTTTACTTTTATATTCAAATCTTTAAGTTCAAATTGTAATGCTTCTGAAAACCCTTCAACTGCCCATTTTGTGCTATTATAAATACTGTAAAAAGGAAAGGTCATTTTTCCAGCAACCGAAGAAACATTGATAATAACGCCCTGCTTTTGTTTTCTAAAAAATGGAATAATTTCTCTTGTTACATCCATCAAACCTAAAACATTTGTTTCATATTGATTTTTAACTGATTGGCTTGTTGAAGCTTCAAAAGCACCAAAAAGCGCATAGCCAGCATTATTGACCAATACATCAATCGATCCATTTGTTTTTATTGCATGGTTTATTGCTTTTTCAATCGATTTACCATCAGTTACATCAAGATGAACAGTATCAATATTTTTAAATTGCTCCTAGCCAGTGTTACGTTTTTCAGGATGTCCCATAGATGCAATAACTTGCCAATTTTGCTTGGCAAAATAAAGTGCAGTTTCTTTTCCAATTCCTGAAGAAGACCCAGTTATAAAGATTGTTTTTTTCATTGTTGACATGGATGTAGGTAAAAAATAATACCTAATAAAATTTCTATTTCATTGAATTTTATAAAAATTATTTGTCATATAAAAAATTATAATTAATATATTCTGTAATAGGCTGATACCCAATTCGCTGATAAATGTCATTTGTGGTTGGATTTTTTTTATCAGTAAATAATGAACAAAAAGAATATTTTTTTTCCAGACAATTTTTACTTACCTGATAAACACAATTCGTAGCATATCCTTTTCTTCTATACTGAGGTGGCGTATAGACATAACCAATAAATACCCCTTGATCAAATGGTCTTTCATAAAATGTCATACTAACTGGAACGTTATTATCCATCCAAACAAATGCATGTTTATTTTTAATGACAAAATCAACATGATGCTCAATATATGATTTTTCCATATGAAGACGTAAATCTTGATTGAATTTTTCTGACCATTCAATTAAAATATTTTTCATTGAGCTATCTGCTATTTGTAAAAAACCTGTAGTCGATTCAATTAATTTTATTTCTTCAAGACAATAAAGAATCATCTCTATATTTTTTTCTTTTGAACAGTGATTTTTTTTACACCATATTTCAGAAAATAATTCTGATAAAGTAACGGGTGCATTTATTGCAGGTATTTTTAATTTTTTTTCAATTAAAAAATCACAAATAAACTCTATTTCGGTTTCAGAGACATTTTTTTCAGAATAAAGAACTATTGGCCATGGGGCAGTCATGAAGATAGCGATTTTAATTTTGCCATTTTCTTCTAGAAATGCCAATAATGGCTCCTGCTTATATTGACTTGGATCATTACATAATGAAGAGGCTAGACCTTGAATAAAGGCACTTTTTTCAGGAAAATTATTAAACTTAGTAAGAAGAAGATCATAAAAACCATATGGATCATTAATTTCATTAATGTTCATCGATGTCAGTTATGCTTCATTGATATTACAATATTTCCAAAATAAAAAAGAAAAAAAAGGATGAGATGTTATTTATCCAAATGAACATCCATCTGTGGATATGGGATGTTTATTCCTTCCTGATCATATTTTTGTTTGAGAGCTTTATTAAAATCAAAGAAAAAATTCCAATAATCATTTGTTTTAACCCATGGACGAATGACCAGAACAACAGCTGAATCGGCAAATTCTTTTACCGCAACTTGTGGGGTAGGATCTGAAAGCACATGCCCATCGTTTTTTAATAAATCCATAGTGACTTTAATTACCTTGTCAAGATCATCATTATATCCAACCCCCATTTCCATGTCTACACGCCGGATTGAATTTCGGGTATAATTGATAATATTGCTGCCCCATACAGATTTATTTGGAATGATGATATGTTTATTATCCACAGTGTCTAATTCTGTGACACTTATACCAACATTTTTAATTGTTCCACTCTCCCCGTTTACGTCAACATAATCTCCTGCTTTAAAGGGTTTAGTGATGGCAATCATAAATCCAGATGCAATATTGCTGAGTGTTTCACCCATAGCAAATCCAAGAACGAAACCAAGAACTACAGATACACTTACAAGAGCTGCACCAATTTCTATTCCAAAAAATGCAAGTGCAATTCCAAGTACAAAGATATACAAAATTATTCGAATGATTCTTACTGAAAAATCTGCTAAAATTTTATCAATATTTCCACGCAACATCCATTTTCGGACAGAGCTTGATATAATTCTTACAACGATAAAACCAATAATTAGTGTACATATTGCTAAGATAATATTCCATAAACTTACACCAATTAAGGGTAATTTGTCTTCTAAACTAATTCCAGCTATTTCAAAAGCCATAATCATCTCCCCATTATTTTTTTCCGATAAACTCTTCTTCATTAAAAGTTTTTCTAAATGATTAATTATTAAATTACCCAATTATATTACATCATTGTTATTATTAAAAATTTTAAATAAATTACAAACTCGCAGGCTTATCCACCCTTTTTGAATTGTAATTTTCCTTGAATCCTGCTGTTTTTTTCCGGGCCAATAATTAACAAGCCAAAGACCATCTTGTTGTTGATTATCAATAAACCACTGGAGACCTCTCTTGATATCAGGATCATTTTTTGAAAAACCCATCAAAGCAAGCGATTCCAGGGAAGTTAAAATATTTGGCCACCAGAAAGCAAATCGAGTCCAGTTATGTTTGGATTCATAAGAATGATATACATCTTTTTTGAAAAATCGTGATTTTAAAAGAAGAGCAGCTGTGAATGCTTCTTTTGATTTTCTATATTTTGGATGGGCAGCGAATGCTCGTAATACCATATCTGTCCAATTATGAGAAAAAGGTTTGTTTTTATCAGGTTCAACAGGATCACATGGTGATGAAGTTAAATAATAACTGGTTTTTCTATCAAATGAGTGGTAAGGATCGGAATTGTCCATCCTCCATCATTTTGACGCATGGATAAGAGCCATTTAAAACCCTTTTCTATTCTATCATCAGCGCTGTATCCTGAACGGATTAGTGCGGCCAAAAAAGCACCGGTATAATAGGTCACATATTGATCTCCAATCATTCCTCGGAAGTCCCCTGTATCAGTTTGACAAGAAAATAAAAATTCTGCTGCTTTTTTAATAGGGATCTGTTGTTTATTAAATTGATATTGATTTACTAGTATACGAAATCGTTTCCATGTTTCTAAAAGAGGATAATGATGTGATGGATATTGATGTATCTTTTTTCCAGGATTGTTCCATGACCCGTCATCTTGCTGTTTTTGTAAGAGCGTTTTGACTTCTTTTAATTGCCATATTGATTGAATGGGTTCAACTCGTTTGCATAAAAAATTTCTTTGAACAAAATAGGTAATCGCCTCGTTTTTCATTGCTAATAATCCATTAATAGCATCAAAATGAAATTGTTTTTGTAAATCATTTGCGAATTGTTCCATTTTCACCATATCTATTTATTATTATCATATATCCAATCAAGATATGCAGTAAAAATATCAGCGGTTCCTTGTAGTTTCATTCCCAATTCATCAACGAGCAATTCTTTTTCTTTTTGAAGTAATTTATAGTAGATTGTTAGATAATTTTTATATAAAAAATCGAGTAATCCTTCATAGAATTGTGTTGCTTGTGGGCAGAAATAAATGCCGGATAATACTGCTTGATTCGTGCTCAAATTAATACAAAGTGGAAATGTTTTACATATAAATCCTCTAATGGAATAGATACTACATGAATTATGTTTTAAAAATGGACATGGACTTTTCAATGAGATTTCATCCTTTTTCTTATGATCTTTATTAGTATAAGTTTCTTTGAATGTTTTAAAGGAGATTCCGAGATTTGTAGCCATTTGTTTTGCTTCATCTATATACATGGGTAATTCTTCAAAAGACCTGCAACAGATTCCGCAATCCCTACAATTCCAAAATTCAGCTAGAATCGTATCGCCAACAAATATTTTATCATGTTCATCACATTGTAACATTATTTATCACAATAATTTCACTTATCTAATAAAAAATAATAAAATCTATAAGTATTATAATTTTTACTATCGTTTTATTATAAAAATTTGAGGGCGGCAATCAAAATGAAAGAACATATCAAATGGATAATTGGAATTTTACATGATCAAAAAAAAATAAATTTCTTAATTTTAATATAGAATTAAGCTGGGCAAAAAATGGATCTTTTCAACAAAGAAATTAGAACAACAATTCTAGAATCATTACATCAATTAAAAAAGGTGCAAAACTACACGGATTTTACATCGGTATTGAGTGATGTTTTAGATGATTTATATAAAAACATTCCTAATGAAAAAAGAATTTCATATGGTAGATATTATACCATTAAAATGTTAGCAAAACACCTTTACGATTTGTTAAAAAACGAAGAGGTACCAATATATGATTTTGTTATTAATTCATTGGAAAGTACAACTGATTATCGAGTAAGAAGTGTAAGTCTTGGTATTGTTTCACATTACGGATTTAATGATAAAAAGCAATTATCAAGAATTATTCCTCTTTTCATACAATTTGCTTCTGAAAAGAACTGGGAAACAAGGGAAAATGCTGCCTCATTTTTTAAGAAATTAATTAAAGCTTATCCTCATGAAATGAAAGAATATTTAAACGATTTTTCAACATCTAAAGATCCGTATATAAGAAGATTTACAAGTGAAACATTAAGACCTGTTTCTGAGAATAAATGGATTCATAAAAATCCTTCTTACTCCCTTTCTATTCTTCAGAATATGTTTCAAGAATCAAATGCCTATCCAAGAACATCAGTTGGAAATAACCTCAGTGATTTGGCAAAGAAAAATCCTGAATTAATTTTTCAAATCGTTCAAAAGCTAGCTGAATCGGGCAATAAGCATTCATATTGGATTGCGTATAGAGCATGTAGAAATCTTGTGAAAAACCAACCAATAAAGGTAATGGATTTACTACAAATTGATAAATTTAGATATAAAACTAATGTGTATAGAAGAAATGATTATAAATAACTTATATCTAAAAATATTTATGCTTAATACTATAATGAATTGGGTGTGTCATTATGAATGTTGATCAAATAATAAAAAAAAGAAGAGCATATCGATCACTTATACCGGTAAAAATTACTGATGAAATCATAGATAAACTCACTCATGCAGCACAGTTAGCTCCTTCATGTTTTAATAATCAACCCTGGCATTTTATATTCGTTTCAAACAAGAAAAAATTAACGGAGATGCATGAGGCTTTATCCAAAGGGAACAAATGGGCCTATGATGCATCATTGATCATTGCTACTTGTGCAAAAAAAGATGACGACTGTGTAATTTATGATAGGGAGTATTATCTTTTTGATACAGGCATTGCTGTTGGATTTATCATATTACAAGCAACTGAATTAGGACTGGTTGCTCATCCAATAGCAGGATACAGCCCAAAAAAAGTACGCGAAATTCTGAAAATTCCTGATCAGTTTAATGTGATCACATTGATCATTGTTGGAAAACATACAGATAAAATTAATCCAATTTTAAGTGAAAAACAAAAGAAGAGGGAAACAAAAAGGCCCAGCCGAAAACCATTAAAGAGCTTTATCTATCATAATATGTTTAAATTGGAGGAAAACAATGATTGAAATGGAACATATTGACGGAAACGATAAGGGCTCAATTCGGCTATTTGCATTAAGTACGTGTATATGGTGTCGTAAAACAAAAAAACTTCTTGATTCAATGAACGTTGCCTATGATTATATCTACGTTGATCAACTAGATGGAGAGAAAAAAGAAGAAGTAATGGATGAAATCGAAAAATGGAATCCTCGAGTCTCTTTCCCAACTATTGTCTTTCGCAATAAAACATGTATTACAGGTTTTAAAGAACAAGAAATAAAGGAACTATTAGAGTAATAATAGTTTGAGAATATTATGTGAATTCGTTTATCCTATCAATTACTTGTTTTTTCTGTGATGCATTTAATGATTCATCCAATTTAGGATATACTTCACGTTCTTCATAATTTTTATGTTTATGAAGAAATGATTTCAATTGCAGATGATCTTCCGGTTTTTTCCCATTCTGTACTTGTCGCCTCATTATGGAAAGTGTGTTAAGAATATAGTTATGTTGCTTCATAATAATAGGTAACATTTCATATCCATTCACAATATCAGTTGGTTCATAAAAAGTATAAATCGCTTTCTCTTCAACGAAGAGGTGCTTTTCCAGTTTCCATTCAAACATTTCAAATGCATTTTTCATTGTTTCGTAATCTTTATCAATACTTTCATCCAATTTCTTAATTAATAGCTCAATATCTTCATGATCCTTAATCATTAATGATAAAATACTTTGTTGTTTAGGCATTGTTAAAAACCTCTGATTTTCGTATAGTCCATCGGTTTATTATAATTTATAACTTACTAAAAAACTAGTTAAATATGAATGAAGTATGATTAATTTCATTTAGTTTTTCAAACTAATTTATGCATAACCTGTATTTGGATCAATCCAGGTTGTCTTTGATCTGCAATCTTCACCAAATTGAATGCCATCCTCAATTGTTTTTTTCAATAAGGCAGGATAGACTGCTCCAACAATACTATTAACAGGTTTTCCTTTACAAAAGAATAAAAAAGTAGGCGTGCCCATCACACTATAATTTGAAGCAATGATCTGATTTTCTGCAACATTTAATTGTGCAAAAAGTACCTCTTTTTCAAATTCTTCTGCATATTTTTCAACAAACGGCTTAATATTTTGGCAATGAGGACAGGTGGGGCTATAAAACATCACAAAAACTGGTTTTTTTGATTCAATAACAATCTCATTCCAACTTGCATCACTGACTGTTACAAGATCTGAAATATATAACACCTCCAAAATGGTAAGCAATTTAATTATTTTAAAGGTTATTCTAATCCCGTGTCAATTTATTAATCGTTACATTTAATTGCCCTTTTTCAATTCACATCCATGATATTATGGAAAAAATAACTATTATAGAACATAATGAAATCGATCTTGCCAATTCATTACTCCTTGTTGCATTTCCAACTGTTGGATTGATCAGTTCAATAGCAGGCCACCATATCGTTCAATCCCTAAAATTAGAGGAGATTGGAGCTATCATCTCTGATAAATTCATGCCCACAACTGTTATTCAAAATGGAAAACCATTACCCCCTGTCAGAATCTATGCCGGAAAAAAGATCTGTGGGCCAGATGATGCCTGTGATCAAATCGCTGTTATCATGTCAGAATTTTTACCCCCCTTTGAATTAATAAAACCTCTTGTCGATAGTATTCTATCATGGGCTAAAAAGAAAAAATGTCGTTTTGTTATTGGCCTTGAAGGAACTCACGCGGAAGAAGCAGAAAAAGATACCAAGCCAGCATTATTTGGAGTTATCAGTCAAGACAGCCTAAAAGAAACACTTGAAAAATATGATATCAAGTATTTTGAGGAGGGAATGATTACTGGTGTAACAGGAGTAATGCTCTATTCTGCTGCTTTAGAAAAGCAAGATGCATTGTGTTTATTGGCTGCAGCCCATGAAAACTATCCTGATTCTCGAGCAGCAGCAGCAATTGTTGAAAAATTAGATATTATGCTACCAGGAATTAAGATCGATCCGAAACCATTATATGAAAGTGCAGAAGAAATTGAAAAACAAATCAAACAATTCATGGAACAATCAAAACCAACTGCACCAAATCCATCAGCAATACCTTTAAACATGTATAGATAAGATTGAAATCATTAAAAGAGAAAAAGAGGCATATGCAATAAAAATTAACAAATTTGAATTGTATCACTATATTTTACATGAAAAAGTTAAATATGTAAATCTGTATCCTAGGGTCCAAACGTGTATGGCCCTGTGGTGTAGTGGTTAACATTCTGGCCTTTGGAGCCAGCGACACCAGTTCGAATCTGGTCAGGGCTGCTTCATTGAATATATTTATAAAGTATTGTTAAAATAAAAATTAGATTGACGGATACGTAAATCGAATAATTGATTATTTTTATTCAATTTTTTTACCATTTATCCATTATTGTACAATATTTGCTATAAAAGATTTAAATATTCTACTTTGATATGCACCTCAAATAAAACCCGGAGTGATAGATATGAACGACAAAAAAGCTGATCTTGCAGGTCCAGGAATTAGTACTTATGAGGAAGTCGAAAAAATTCTTCCATCAAATTATAACTCCTTACTTAATAAAAATGAAACACAAAGAGCCCTTTGGGACGTTAAACATTATATTGAAAAAAATCTCTGTAAAGAACTTAATCTTATGATGGTCACCTGTCCGCTGATTGTTGATAAAGAAAGTGGATTTAACGACATGCTTGACCGTGATGGGTCAAGAACTCCTGTATCATTTCCCTGTGGACTGGGCATTCCAAAAAGAATCGATGCACAAATTGTTCAAGCAGTTACCAAATGGAAACGGTTTGCATTAAAACAATACGGCATGGATAACGGTGAGGGTTTGTGCACAGATATGCGTGCAGTACGAAAAGATTACTTTTTAGACCATGATCATAGTAGTTATGTTGGACAATGGGACTGGGAAAAAGTAATTATAAAAGAAGATAGAACCTTGGATTATCTTAAAAATACTGTTCAGAAAATCTGGAAAGTGTTGAAAGGAGCAGAAAAATACACTCTTGATAATTATCCTGTTCTTGAAAGTTCTAAATATCCTGGTCTTCCTGATAAATTAGAATTTTTCCATGCTGAAGAGATCTTAGACATGTACCCAAATCTTCCCAGAAAACAAAGAGAGACTAAAATTATTCAAGAACATCCAGCAATATTTATTATTGGTATTGGTTGGCCTTTGAAGGATGGATATCCTCATGAAATGAGAGCTGCAGATTATGATGATTGGGTAACTGAAACCGTAACGAAAAATGGTGAAACATACCATGGTTTAAACGGTGATATCTTGGTTTGGAATCCAGTGACAGAAAGACGGCATGAACTTACTTCAATGGGAATTCGAGTCACACCTGAAACATTAAAGAAACAACTTGAGATGAGCAATCAACTTGATTCTCTAAAACTTCCTTATCATAAAATGATTATGAATAATGAAATTCCTTTGAGTATCGGTGGTGGTATAGGTCAAGAACGAACATTTATGCTTCTTTTGAAAAAAGCTCATCTTGGTGAAGTCAGCAATACAGTCTGGCCTCAGCAACTAAAGGATATTTGCGAAAAGAAAAACATACATGTATTACAATAAATAAAAAATCGAATTCGATTTTTTATCTTTTTTTATTTTAAATTATAATGCTTACGAACCGGTTTTTTAATATCCCACATACATTTCATTCCTTTAGGAAAAACAACATAATCTCCTGTTCCAAAATGAAATGTTCTTCCTAATTCGTTAGTAACGATTACGTCCCCTTCTAATAATAAACAAGTCTCTTGACTCGTATATTCCCAGGGAAATGTTGAGATTTCTTTTTCCCATATTGGCCATTTTTGAGCACCAGCTTTTTCTTTTTCAGTTGGTCTTTTAATTATTGGATTCATTTGCTTTCCTCATTTTCACCATATGGTAAAATATATTACAAAAAAGCTATGGTTTTTTCCAATGCTTTAATAACTCTTTTCCTTTTTCTGTTATAAATAAATGATTTGCTCTTCCTACATTTTTCGATGTAATCAGTTTTTTTGAAAGTAGTTCTTTAATTCTCTTCTGTGAAGTAACTTTTGATATCGATAGATATCTACAAATCTTCATTTGAGTAACAATACGATTGATATTATTTTCCATATAAATGAATTCAAGCATTTCAAATAAATTAGCATCGAGATAAATATCTGTAATTTTTTGAGAAGGCAACCGGTTGAATTCTTGATAGAAAAGTGCTAGTTCTTTTGATGTGAACATATCTTCGTTAAAACAAATTAAAAATAAAATATCATGTTGATGAATTAAATCATGAATTTCATAAAAGAGATTCATGACAGATTTGAAATCAAAACGAATGACTAGATAATCAATTCTATTGATACATATAAATCCATGGTCATGATGTTTAACAAAATCAGAGGTTTGTTTATAAATATCATCCAAACTTTTAATGCCAGAAATATCAAAATCGGGGCTTTCGGAATAAAATGAAAAATGCAATTTTTCATGTTGGATATGTTCTAATCCTTCTTTTATCATATTTCTTGTAAAGAATAACCCCTCTCTTCCATCCTGAATCAATCCTGAGGTAATATTATTAACATATTCAGAAGATTCATTAATAACAAGATAACCAAGGCCAGAGATCAACTGAGAATTAGCAATTTCCATAAAAGTTACATCATGGCAAAGAAATACAATATCAGTGATTACTTTTGCATTATTTCTTATTATAGAAGCAGATACTCTAAATAGTCGTTTTGTGTTAAATCTTGTTTTAATATTTATATACTTAATCATTGCAGGTCTTTCACGAAAAACCTTTTTCATATATTGAACAAGTTCCTCAATATTTTCAATGTCTTGAAACGTTCGTATATCGCTATTCAAAGCTTGTTTTCTTTTAATACCAGTTATTTGTGTAGCAGTATCATTCCATGTTCTTATCTTAAAATCTGATCCAACTGTAAAAATTAATTCGGATGTATTGTCAATAATTTTTTGAAGATACTCTTTGGTCCTTTTTATTTGTTCATTTGATTTATGGGCATTAGTAACTTCCCTTGAAATGATCAGGACTTCTTTATCTCCCTTGAGAACGAATCTTCCTTCAAACCAACGCTCTTTTCCTTTTAGTTTTAAAGAATATTCAAATTTTTGTAATTTACCTGTGTTAATTGTTCTTTTAATACATTCAAGTGCTTTTTTGGATATATCTGAGGGTAATATTTCATTAATATTTTTACCCATAAAGAAGTCAGGTTTTTCATATAAAATGTCCCTTTTTGCATGATAATCAATAAAAGTTCCATCAGCATCAATTGTAAACATAAGATCAGGTATTGCTTCTAAAATAGCAGCACTTTTCAATTCACTTTGTAGTAATTTAGACTCTGCATTTATCCTATCAGTCATATCTCTCGAATTAATTATTACTCCTTTAATTAATCGATTCTGCAGTTGGTTATATCCAATGGATTCAAAATATCGATAGGAACCATTTTTATCTTTGATTCTATATGAGATTTTTTTTGTTATACCGGATTTTGTTAATATCTGATTAAAAAAATTCTTCATTTCAGGTACATCTTCATCATGAATCAAATCAAAGAAGTGTTTACCAATTCGTTCTTTTAATTTATATCCTAAGATTTTTGTCAACGATGGACTTTGATATAGGATTGTTCCATCATTATCAATAACAGTGATAATGTCCATTGTGTTTTCTATAAGTGATAAAAAATAATGTTCTTGGTTGAGTAATTTTTTTTCCTCATTCTTCATTTCACTACTAATATCATTAACAAACACAGCTAGTTTTATTTCTTGAATATGTTCATTTACAATGGGAGTTGCAGTTGTCTTCCACCATCTTCCTCGCTCATAATCAACAAACTCAACAGATTTTTTATTTTCAATCGCTTTTTGAAATTCTTTTTTTCGTATTTCACTGGAGAATTTTTCAATAAGATGCCATCCCTTTTTTCCAACCAGTTCTTCTCTTGAAATGTTTAAAACATGAGTGAAATAATCATTGATCGCATAAACATGTCCTTCAAGATTAGTTAGACACATACCTCCAGGATAAGTATCAATTAATGTTTCAAGATCCTCATATTCCATTTGATGTTTTGTTGGCATATTCTCCTCCAATATTGAAAAGTAATAAATTGATAATAAACAATTAAAGCAAATTACTATAATCATTTAAATAAATACTGTTTACTTTCTATAGATATGATAAAATAACTAACTTATTTGTATTAGTTCACTTCTCATTAAAATTTAAACCAATCATGGAAGAAAATGTTTAAGCAATATTTCTAATTCATACTTTCTGTATGACTATTAAGGAAATAAAGGCTAAATCAATTCTTCGTACTTATAAACGAATGGATTCGTGGTTTATATCCTGTTATGGCATGAATCTGTATAGAGGTTGTTTACATAATTGTGTTTATTGTGATGGAAGATCTGAGAAATATCAAGTTAATGGATGTTTTGGAGAAGATGTAGAAGTTAAGATCAATGCTATTGAAGTACTTAATAAAGAACTTCGGTTGTTAAAAAAGAAAAAATCATTTAAAAAATGCTATATTTTATTAGGTGGAGGCGTTGGAGATAGTTATCAACCAATCGAAAAAACATATCAATTAACCAGAAAGACTCTTGAATTGCTTAATCATTATCATTTACCAATTTCAATTCTTACCAAATCAACTCTGATTGAACGGGATATAGATTTATTTTCTGAAGTACATGAAAAAAATAATTTATTATTAAATTTTAGTTTCTGTTCAACAGATGATGATATTTGTTCAATTTTTGAACCGGGAACTTCTTCTCCAAGTGAAAAATTAAAAACAATGAAAAAATTAAAAAAGAAAGGATTCACCGTAGGAGTATTTTTAATGCCTGTGATTCCATTTATCACCGATACTGTTACGAGTATGAAGAAAACCATACAAGATTTTATCGATATGGATATTGATTATGTAATTTTTGGGGGAATGACTCTAAAAAAAGGAAAACAAAAAGAATTCTTTTATCAAACTCTAAAAGAACATTATCCTCATCTTTTAACTGATTATGAGATAATCTATAAAAATGATACCTGGGGACAGGCAACAAAGGAGTATACTCATTCCATTCATGAAACATTTATTACGTTAATGAAAAATAATCACATCCCAATTCGAATTCCTGCATCCTTATTTAACAATATACTATGCGAAAATGATACTGTTTCTGTTATTTTGGATCAACTTGATTATTTACATAAAATAAATGGAAAAAAATCCCCTTATGGTTACGCATCATATCAGATTTCCCAACTCACCCAACCATTATCTTCAATGAAATTCGAATTGCAGAATATAAAAGGTGTTGGACCGGTTACAGAAAAAATAATAACTGAAATACTCAACACTGGAACTTCACAGTATTATGAACGATTGCTTTATAGAAAATAGAATATTAATACCTATATTTCCAGATAATATAATGAATTTAAAAATGTTTGAAGACTTGACCAAGAAAGCGTTTATTATTCTTGTTTTTTCATTTCCTCATCAATTAATTTTTCTAATTTTTTATCGATTCCTTGTTCATGAGCGATTTTTTGCATCTGTGTAAGGATATCATCCCATAGAACTTGTTGTTGTAAGGCATAATCCCACATATCTAATCTTGTCGATCCATCTGATTCTTTGAATTCTTTCATAAATTCTTTTTTACCTTCATCATCCATGATAATCCCTTCGCGTCTTTCATTAGGCTTTATTCTTCATCTGTTTCATCTGTTCGACAGTTGCAATATTAGACATTTCAGCAAGTAATTCTTCCCAAATTCCACCTTGATCAAGTGCATAAAACCACATGTCTAATTTTTGATTGATGTCTCTATTTTTGAAATCTTCAAGGAATGCTTTCTTATCATCTTCGTTCACTGTTAATCACTTTTTATTGTATTTTTTTTCATCTGAATAATGTATTAACCAGTTTAAAAAAATTTTCTTTTAATGAACCTTGGTTTTTCCCTATCAACAGTATGTTTGATATAGATAAGTATGGATATCTCTTTCTTGATGAAAGTACAGGACATTTTAACTCATTTGCATTCAATAGCTTCAGAAAAAAGAATTCATGATATGAAAAGAGTTAATATCAATGCTTCAGATGCGATTGGGATTTCTATTTATCAATTACGATCATATGCAAAAGAAATTGGAAAGAGCCACTCCTTAGCTCAACAATTATGGCAAAGCAAAATACATGAAGCACGACTTCTTGCCTGTTTGATTGAT
Source organism: uncultured Thermoplasmatales archaeon (assembly GCA_964636235.1). Classification (GTDB taxonomy): domain Archaea; phylum Thermoplasmatota; class E2; order DHVEG-1; family DHVEG-1; genus EX4572-165. The sequence continues at coordinate 49,509 of CAZWQV010000002.1, read as the reverse complement.
GAAGCAAATTGTGTTACTAGTGATCAAATGGAAGCATGGGTTAAAGATTTTGATTCTTGGGATATCTGTGATCAATGTTGTAGCAACTTATTTGATAAAACTCCTTATGCAATCTCTAAGGCTCTTGAATGGAGTGCTTGTAAAGATACGTTTGTAAAAAGGGCAGGATTTGTATTAATGGCTTGTCTATCGGTTCATAATAAGCAAATGGAAAATATCCAATTCGATATTTTTTTTGATTGTATCATTCGTGAATGTAATGATGACAGAAATTTTGTTAAAAAAGCAGTTAATTGGGCTCTGAGACAGATTGGTAAAAGAAATCTTGAATTAAATTTAAAAGCAATTCAGATCGCTGAGTCAATAAAAAGAAACAATACAAAAAGTGCTCAATGGATTGCAAATAATGCATTAACTGAACTAAAAAGTGAGAAGATACAAAAAAGATTAGTAAAAAAACAATGTTAATTATAAAGTGAAGCATATGGTTGAAAAAATTACTTTTGGCGCAGGATGTTTTTGGGGGGTTGAGGAAGCATTTAAACATGAACCTGGTGTTATCGAAACAACAGTCGGTTATATGGGTGGAAACATGAAAAATCCTACCTATAAGGATGTTTGTTCTAGTAAAACTGGTCATGCAGAAGTAGTACAAATTCTCTATGATCCTACTATAATTTCTTTTGCAGATCTGCTTGATATCTTTTGGAAGATACACAATCCAACTCAATCTGATGGACAAGGAGTTGATATTGGTTATCAATATCGTTCTGTTATTTATTATTCTACAAATGAACAAAAACAAATCGCTGAAAAATCATTAAAGCTTCTTGAAAAATCAGGCAATTACGATAAAAAAATTGTAACAGAAATAATGCCCGCATCTACCTTTTATCCTGCTGAAGGATACCATCAAGATTATTTTGAAAAACACAAGCTTTAACATTTATTTAATTAGAACTGGAGAGGAGAAAGAGGATGCGATGAAATAAAAATGGTATTCCCCTCTTTTAAAAGCAAATCCTCATGTGAGGTTTTAATGACTATGGATTTATAAGGCTATTCTATATAGCATATATATTTCAACAGATATCACCCATATATAAAAATTTTATATAATGAGATGATCAATTCAACGGTTTAACAAAGAGTCGGTTTGATGTTATAGAGTATCTCTCTCTAACTACATGGCCCATATTTGTTAAATAAAAATAAATAACTATAAAATTATTCGTTATAATATATATAATGATATCTATTAGGAATTTTATTAGTAATTTAATAAAATACATCATTTACAAAATATTTATTAATACGATATAATTCATAAAAATTAGTAAACTTTTAAAAAAACCTACGATATTATATTATAAGAGCCAATTAACCTTGAAGCGTCTGTGAAGGAAGATGGTTAATAAAAAGAATTCAGAACTGATGAAAACAGCAATTCAATCTGTTTATAAAGTAGCTGGAAGAAGAACATCCGAGAGATTCGCAGATGATACTATAAAAGCTTGTTTGCTCAGCCTTTCAACTAAATATGAGTTCTTAAAGGATGTCACGTTTACAAACCATCAAACAGATGATAAAGAAAAAATAATCCTAATTCATTCAGATATCATAAATAAGATCGATAAACAACGCATTGTTCGCTGTATTGAATCACTTATTAGAATGGTTTATGATGAACTTAATGAGGAAGCAGGACTCTATTTTATCACTGAACTGAAAGAAAAATTTGGTAAACAATTAACACAGGACATAGAAAATAATGGTATTGACCTGGATCAGATACAGCTTGAACAGCATCATGTTTTTGAACGAAGATTAAAAAAGAAAAAGAAAAAAGATGGCAGCCCTGGGGAAAATAAATTAGGTTATAACTGGAAAAAAGTTTCCTCATGGCAACATGAGGAAGGTAGTAAATTTTGTACCCTATACGATGATAAAGGAAATGTATTAGATCGATTAAATTTAGATAGCATCATTCAAAATTATGTTGAAACTTTATCAGGTGAAATATCTGATGACCCGGAATCTCTTCAGAAAAAAACAAAAATTTTCGAGAAAGAATATAATCTTCTCGAATTGATGCATAAGCAGGATATGGATGCTGATACTGCAATCCGTATATTAAAAGTGTCAAAAGAAGAACTCATCCAAATGATAAAAAAACTGTCAAACATGGAAATGATCAAATATGTATCCGATGATACTTTAGAGTTAACTTCTTCTGGCGCAGAATACGTAGAATCACAAATTAAACAATAACTAGGTCAATAGCAAATTTATATATAATAAATCATTTTTTAATTAGTGTGGACAAAGAGTTACAAGATAAAATTGATATATTGGAAAACAACATTAAAAAACTTAAAACAGCAGTAGTTGCCTTTTCAGGAGGTGTAGACAGTACATTTCTATTAAAGATTACATCGAAGGTCCTTGGCAATAATTGCATTGCCGTTACTCTTCAAACATCTGCTCATTCCAAGAAAGAAATAAATGAAGCAAAATTAATTGCTAATTCTTTTTCAATTCCACATCATCTATTAAAAATCGATATGACAAAAATGAAAAGATTTTATGAAAACCCTTCAGATAGATGTTATCATTGTAAAAAATACATGTTCTCAACAATAATAGACTTTGTCAAATCCCATAATATTTCATCAGTTTTGGAGGGTAGCAACTTGGATGATTTAGACCAGTATCGCCCGGGTTTAAAAGCTTTAAAAGAATTAGGGATATTAAGTCCATTGGTTCAAGCAAATTTAACAAAGCAGGACATCAGATCTCTTTCAAAACAGTTTCATTTATCAACATGGGACAAACCTGCAAATCCTTGTTTAGCAACAAGAATACCATACAATACTAGAATATCAGAAGATATCCTAAATCAAATTGAAAAGGCAGAAAATGTATTGTATTCATTGGGAATAAAGCAATCTAGAGTAAGATATCATCATGAAATAGCTCGAATAGAAGTGAAAAAAGATGATATGAAAAAAATTCTATCATCAGCTGATAATATAATTAAGTCATTCAAAAAATTAGGATTCAAATATATTACCATTGATATCGAAGGATATCGATCTGGAAGCCTTGATGAGGTTTTATAAAATGGAAAAGATACTACAGGAATTCAAAGAAGGGAAAATCAGTTTAGAAAAGGTTTTATCGAAAATAAAAACGCTTCCATATAAAGATTTAGATTTTGTAAAAATTGACACCCATAGAGCACTTCGGAAAGGATTTCCTGAAACCATTTTTTGTAAAGGAAAAACAATAGATCAGATCATTAAAATCATTGAATCATTTGATCCAGATCAAAATATTCTTGCAACAAAAGCAAATAAAACTATTTTTGAAAAAGTTGTAAAGAAATTTCCATATGCCCAGTATAATGAACTGGCAAAAACAATAGTAATTGAAAACAAAAAGAAAAAGAAAAAACCAGGTAAAATCCTCATTATTACCGCTGGAACATCAGATATCCCTGTTGCTGAAGAAGCAACAGTAACAGCAGAAATCATGGGAAATTGTGTTGAAAAATCATATGATGTCGGAGTGGCAGGTGTTCATCGATTATTTGATATAAAAGAGAAAATATTTGATGCAAATGTCATCATTGTCATTGCAGGTATGGAAGGAGCACTTGCAAGTTTGGTCGGTGGTCTTACATCAACGCCTGTAATCGCTGTTCCAACAAGCATCGGATACGGCGCAAGTTTTAAAGGTATTGCACCACTTCTTACCATGCTTAATAGTTGTGCTGAAGGTGTGGTTGTAGTAAATATTGATAATGGTTTTGGTGCTGGATATTTTGCAAGTATTATAAACAGGTGATAAAATTTGACAGTTGCATTTTTTGATTGTTTTTCTGGCATATGTGGTGATATGATCCTTGGTGCTCTTTTTGATCTAGGTCTTGATGTAACTTATTTTAAAAATGAAATCAAAAAGCTTGCTATTTCAGGATATAATATTGAAGTAAATGATATTGAAAAAAATCATATCAAAGCAAAAGATGTAAAGATTGCAGTCATAGAAAAACAGCCTCATCGAAGCTATCAAGAAATTAAAGAAATGATACAAGAAAGTGGTCTTGATGAGGAAATTAAAAAGCTAAGTCAAAAAATTTTTTTAAAACTAGCAAAGGTAGAAGGAAAAATACATAATATCGATTATGAACAAGTACATTTTCATGAAGTCGGAGCAATTGATTCTATTATTGATATTGTTGGCTCAGTAATCGGTATTAAAAAACTTGGTATTGACCACATCTATTGTTCTCCACTTCCTCTTGGAACAGGATTTATCAAGTGTTCTCATGGCGTCATTCCTATTCCAGCCCCCGCAACCATTGAACTATTAAAAAATGTACCAGTCTATCAAACAGATAGAATGCAAGAATTAGTAACACCAACTGGTGCTGCAGTTATATCAACTATTGCTGATCGATTTCAATCTATGCCACCTATGCATATTGAGCGTATTGGTTATGGTTGTGGTAAAACCGAAGGCTCTATCCCGCCATTATTGAGGATTATTATTGGCGAGTTAGCTGAATGGTAATATTAATTATCATAGTTAATCAATTGAAGAATGCTTTTTTATTCCACTTCCATCCAACTCAAAAAATTCTGATTTTGAACAGGGGATGCATAGATTTTTTGATTCCTTATGAATTACTCTTGAACCCATAATATTCTCTTTACAGTTACTACATAATATATTCTCATGAATTGGAGCATAATCAGGGATTTTAATTTTTACATTTTTTATATTAAAAAGATCATTAATATTAAATTCAATTATTTCAAACGAGATTTGCTTAAATAGGTTCATAAGATTCCTTGTATCTTCATCATTACCTTTTCGTTCAGTAACCACTTTTTGAAAGAGATCTTCTGCTTCTGGATGATTCTTTTGCCATAGGTTATTTGCATTATTTTTTACCGATATTCTTAATCCATTACCATCTCTTTTTGACACCGTAACAGCTGTTTTTCCAAAGTCTCTAAATATTAAGGAATTATTTCCAAAAGTACAACCCGTAGCATATTGAATTCCATCGCTAAAGCAATTATTTGTTTCTACAATAGCAATTACTTTTTCCATCCCATCAGAAAAAAAATTCTTTGTTTTTAATGCATATGAACCTGCAAGAACCCCTAAACTTAATCCAGGACAATAATGCCCATGCAATTCACCTGCATTCAATAATAAGTGTTGGTAATTTTCTCTTAGAATCCATTTATGTATATCTGATCGGGGATTCAATTTTTTATTATTTTCTATGAATTCTATTTGCTTGTTTTCATCTAAAAAAGGTGTATATGGTTTTATATCTAGAACAGGAGTTCCATTTAAAGCATCGAGTCCTTTTACTCGTAATTTTCTTCCTTTCCTTTCAATTAACTGGACAGTTGTAATTCCTATCCCATTTGGTCTTTTAGGGCTTCTTGATGCGAAAACACCTTTCACTTTTCCATTATAAATTGGTCCTTTCAATTGTTGATTTTTACTGAGATGAAAGTTAAAAATTATTTGGAGGTAACCTATTCCATCAATCTGAAAAAGTCCTTCTTCATAATCTTTATCAATAACTATAATACTTTCATTTTGTCGAATATCATTGAGATCTGTTTTAGTATTAAACTTATTTTTTACTACACCAATCGGTTTCATTTCAACCATTTTACATTACCTCAGTTTTCTTCAGGAATAACATAAAACCTATCTGATTCCATAATTATTTTTACCTTGACATCGTAAACCTTTTCGATATTTTCAGCAGTAAGAACATTTAAATCACCTGCTGCAAAAACCCTTCCTTTATGTAACATTACAATTTTATCACAAAATCGTAATGCTAAATTCAAATCATGTATTGCAATAACAGCTGATACGTTATCTTTTGTTTGTTCTTTTATTAAATTTAAAACCTCTAATTGATGTTTTAAATCTAAATTTGATGTCGGTTCATCTAATAAAAGTATCTTTGGCTCCTGAGCCAGAGCCCTACCAATAATCACCTTTTGTTTTTGTCCACCACTTAATTCGTTGATATCACGTAAAACAAGATGCTGTATTCTTAACTTTTCAATCACATTTGTAACTTTTTTCAAATCATTGTTTGTTGGAGCCCATTTAATATACGGTTTTCTTCCCATCAATATTGAATCAAATACCGTTGTAGGAAAGCTTCTCCCATTATTTTGGGGAACGTAACCAATTTTTTTTGCTATTTCTTCAGGTTTTAATTTCATGATATCTTGATGATCTAATAATATGACTCCTTTTTGTGGTTTTAAAATCTGATCGATGCATTTTAACAGAGTGCTTTTGCCAGAACCATTTGGACCAACTATCGCGAGAATCTCACCTTCATTAAGATTAAAATTAATATTATGTAATACTGATTTTTTATCATAACTAAACGATACGTTTTTTAGTTGCATTATCACCAATATTTCCTCCCCCTTACTACTAAATAAATAAAAAGCGGTGCTCCGATAAATGAAGTTAAAATACCTACCGGTAAAACGACTGGCGATATAATTGTTCTAGCTATGGTATCCGAAGATAATAACAATATAGAACCTACAATGCATGAAGAGGGTAAGAGAAAACGTGCATCTCCTCCTATAATCTTTCGAACAATATGGGGAACAACAAGTCCAATGAATCCAATAATGCCTACAAAGGATACTATTAATGCAGTTACCAACGATGCAACCAGCATTCCACCAATTCGTACCATTTCTATATTTGTTCCAAGGCTTTTTGCAGATTCTTCTCCACTTTGCAATGCATTGTAATTCCATATATTATAAAAAAAATATGCAATTGCTGGAATCACAACAACTGTAATAATTAAAACTTCATTCCAAGAAGTCCTTCCTAAATCACCAAATGTCCAAAAAACAATAGAAGAAAGCTGTATATCATCCGCAAAATATTCAATTGCAGTTGTTCCTGCTAAAGCCAGTGACCCTAATGCTACACCAGTTAGTATCATCGATTCGGGAGTTGCACCCTTATATTTTGCTAAAGCAATAATGATTATAGTTGCTAATAATGAAAATAAAAATGCACATATAGTAACAATAAATGGGTTGTTTTGAATAACTGCATCAACACTACTGCTTTGAATAGATCCTGCACCAAGGAATACTATTGAGAAAGCTGCACCAAATGCAGATGTATGAGATATTCCCAGCGTAAAAGGTGATCCAAGAGGGTTTCTTAAAATACTCTGCATTGCTACACCTGAAATTGCTAGCCCCATTCCACCTACAATAGCTGTTAAAACTCGAGGAATTCGAATTTGCCAAATAACTGTTGCGATTGAGTCCGTTCCACCAAAGATTACTGTATGTATTACCTTAAATATATCAATTTGATAAGAACCTATGCTAATAGAAATTAGAACTAATAAAATCAAAATAAGTATTGAGATAATAAGAAAGAGAAATTTTTTATGAGTATGTTTTTTGTATGAATCTAATATATATTTATGATCTATCATAATGGGTAATATCCTTAATCTATATCGTTTAATTCGAAACTATTGAATCCTCCATACAATGCTTTCATATCCTCGTACACGCATTTACCAACAAATTTCTGATAGATATCATCTGCTTTCTCTTCGGGTATGATATCTTTGAATTCATCAGGGAAAAGAATACTTCCAATATAATATGAATTAGCAAGTACTGTTCCAAAATTTGTTGTATAATAATTATAGGGCAGTACTCCATAGATATTGTCATCTTTTATGGCATCAATGGATTGATAAGAATTATCTTTTAAATCCTCAACCGTTAATGAATAACCACCTTCATCTATAAAAATTACTTCTGGGTCCCATTCAATTAATTTTTCTTTGTCAATAAATGCATGTTCCATTCCAAGTTCACTTGCAACATTTTTTGAGTTAACAAATAAAAAAGGTGCATATGCTGGTTCTGTTGATAAAATACCATGAGCACCTCTACTGGAAATTCCACCAACATATGTTTTTAGTTTCTGATCATTTGAAATGTTTATTGTACGATTTGTTAAATCAGTTATTACGGTGTTTATATATTCAATCAGTTCTTCTGCTCTATCTTCCTTGTTCAAAATGCTACCCATCAATCGTAAAGATTCAAAAAGGACGTTTAAATTATCATCTAAATCCCCATAAATTAAAGCTACAACAGGGATACCTGTTTTTTCCTGTAGTTCATCTGCTTCTCCTACAGTTGTATACGTCCAAAAGATAATATCAGGGCCTTGTTTCATGATTAATTCTTGATCGCCCCCATGTATAGGTCCAATAAGAGGAAGTTCGGTAAGTTCAGGATGAGCGAAATTATACGGTTTTCCTCCGTCCAATTCAATATCTTCAATTCCTACAACCATATCAGTACATTGTAAGTAAACGAGTAATCGTAATGAGCCTGCTTCAATACCAACAACGTTGTCTATATTTTCCGGTATTGCAACTACCCTTCCAAGCATATCTGTTATTTTAACAGCATTTTCTTGAATAGTTGTTCCTTGCTGTACGCAGCCGGTATTTAAAAATAAAAGAACTAGAATACATCCAACAGTGAATATTTTAATTCGAAATCTACTTATTTGCATAAATACTCCTTCGTAACATTAATTTTATTTTAGTAACACCAGATAGTTTTTTTATTTTTAATTCTTTTGGTAACAAAAAATTTATATTCGTGCTATCTTTACATTGATATCGTGTTACTATGGCGGATAGAATTACTCGATTTGGGGTAAGTGTTGAACCAGAACTGCTTAAAAAATTTGATGCATTAATTAAAAAAGAAGGATATGCAAATCGGAGTGAAGCAATTAGGGATCTTATTCGTAAAAATCTAATTGTTGAAAAACAAAAAGATATAAACAAAAATGCAATTGGTACACTTACAATGGTTTATGATCATCATACCGGAAATTTAACAAATAAATTATTACAAATCCAGCATGATCATACGAATGAAATTCTCACAACGACGCACGTCCATATTGATCATGATAATTGCCTTGAAGTACTTGTTTTAGAGGGAAAAATAAAAAATATTCAACAACTTTCAGATTCGATAAAATCATTAAAAGGAATTAAACATGGCGAACTTGTTATAACAACAAGTTCATTTTAAAATAATTATGATTGGATTGCTGCATTTAAATCTTTCACAAAGGAATCAACATCAGTTCCATGAACCGCAGCGATATCTTTTATTTTTTCAAAAGATGCTGCGATACAACCAACACAACCCATATTATATTTAGCAAATACAGAAACGGTTTCAGGATATTTTTCTAATACTTCTCTAATATTCATATCTGCATTTATTTTATCATCGGACATAACGTACACCTATAGACTAATTAATCGAAGATACCTATGAATAAGTATATAATATTTTCTTTTAACCGATAAATTAGTTGCATACGCAACTTTTATATAGGTAAGTAATAATTCGGCATAGTTGCATTAGCAACTATTTTATTGTATTTAATATAATAAAGTGATAGTATGAAAAAACAAAAATCAGTTGGTCGATTAGTTTCATGTATCCATCGAAACATCCATTCATATCTTCATCACCATTTAGAAAAATATGAACTTGGAAGTGGTCAATTACATCTTATTATGATTCTATATAATAATGATGGGATTAACCAAGAAACACTCGCTGAAATCATAAATATCGATAAAGCAACTTGCGCAAGAGCGGTAAAAAAACTTATTGACCATGGGTTTGTTACACGTCAAAAAAATCCTTCAGACAAAAGATCGTATCAACTACATCTAACAAAAAAAGCGATGGAATTAAAACCAATATTACGATCAATATTAAAGAATTCTTCAAGACAATTACTAAACGGTTTTTCTAAAAATGAGGAAGATCAGTTCTTTGAATACTTAGAAAGAATTTCAAAAAACGCGACACATTTAATCTAAACGGGGTGCGTAACATTCAAACAGAACAGAAAAAATCATTAAAAGCAAAGAAAACAAAAGGCGTTGAATTGTTGCTCGGTGGACCAAAAAAAGCCATCATAAAACTTTCCATTCCAATGATATTGGCTATGTCTGCACAAACCATATACAATCTTGTAGACGCATTATGGGTCTCTGGTTTTGGTCAGGATATTTTCACCAATAAAATAGTAGATGGAATTGGACCAAATGCATTAGCCGCAGTTGGATTTGTCATGCCTCTTTACATGATGGTTATTGCTATATCAACTGGAATTGGCATTGGCGGAGGATCAGCCATATCAAGAAGAATAGGAGGAAAAGATAAATCAGGAGCGGACAATGTTGCTATTCATTCCATTATCCTCATAGTCATTATTGCAATTATATTTACAATCAGCCTCTTTTTTACCGGCGGAAATATTTTCACCGCTATTGGAGCCAAAGAATCAGCTAGTCTAGCAATAATTTATGGGAAAATAATCTTTGGAGGAAGTATCTTTTTATTTTTCAACCAAGTTGCTTATTCTATCCTTCGAGCAGAAGGTGATGCAAATAGAGCGATGTATGCGATGATGTTCGGTGCAGGTTTAAATATTATTCTGGATCCGATTTTTATTTATACATTTGAAATGGGACTTGCAGGTGCAGCATATGCAACTATCCTTTCTATGGCTATTACGTCCATGGTATTGGTTTATTGGCTATTTTTACGAAAGGATACATACGTTTCATTTAAATTTAAATCATTTTCTTTTAATAAAGACATCTTAAAAGATATTTTCAGGGTTGGATTGCCTGCTTCGATACAACAATTATCCATGTCATTTACCATGCTGATCATTATAATCATCATCAATATGACGAATGGAAATGAAATCGGTGTTGCCGCATATAACACTGGATGGAGAGTTGTCATGGTTTCCATTCTTCCCCTTCTTGGTATGGCAACAGCAGTTACAACTGTTACAGGTGCAGCCTATGGTTCAAAATCATATGAAAAATTAAATACTGCATATATGTACGCAGCAAAAATAGGTCTTGCTGTTGAAACCATAAGTGCTATCTTAATATTTATTCTTGCACCGTATATCGCCTCAGTATTTACTTCTACAGCAGATGCAGTGCAATTGAAGGAGTATCTGCTAACATTTCTTAAAATCACTTGTTTATTTTATCCGGGAGCTGCACTCGGTATTGTAACATCAGCCACGTTTCAAGGAACAGGTAAAGGATTATATGCGCTTATCGCAACCTTACTACGAACTATCATTTTAACTGTTGCCCTGAGCTTATTATTTACATTTGTTTTTAATATGGGAATCTCTGGAATCTGGTGGGGACTTGTGATCGCAAACTTAATTGGATCAAGTATTACATTTGTTTGGGGAAAATTATATGTCAATCGATTAAGAAAAATAAAACAAGCTATATGATATAAAGATGAGAAGAACCGGACGGGGCTTACCGGAGAGGAGAATGGAAGAAAAACCGTCCGGATGATCGATGCAATACAGAAATATCAACTATACTATTTGAATGAAAAAGTGAGAAGAGCGAAAGTATTTTTTACTTCATAATTAAAAAAATTTACTGATTATATATCAAATAATACTTGAACATAATATGGTTCATGTTGACTTATTGCAAGCATATGATATGTTACGGCCTTAATTTCAACACCACTTTTATGTTTTGAAGTATCAAATTCTTCACCAAATACAGTTGATGATAAACTGCTTTTATTTTGATCTATATTCACGTGAAATTCTCCAAAAACTATATTTCTTGAACTTTGTAAAAATAATAATTCAGAAAGCCAATCCACAAGTAACTGTTCTAAATCATCAGATTCAATATTAATAATATATTCACCCTTGCTTTCAATGCGAGATGAATCAGTTATGATATCGAACATACTAACTGCTGCATGTTCAAAACATTCGGAAAGAGTTTTTCCATATGCTTTCACCCCCACATCTGCAGTGTGATCAATAAATTCGTATTTCTTCATTTGATTTTGCAGTAAATGTTTATTAATATAAAGAGATACGCTTTTTAAATGAAAGCAGGCGTTTTATTTTCAGGAGGAAAAGATTCTGTATATGCTGCCTATTTGGCAAAAAAGAATGGCATAGATATTGCTTGCCTGATAACATTACATTCTGAAAATAAAGAATCTTACATGTTTCATACCCCGTCGATTCTAAAGGTTAAAAAACAAGCAGAATCTATGGAAATACCACTTATAATCCAAGAAACAAAGGGAGAAAAAGAAAAAGAATTAATTGATTTACATAAAGCAATTAAACACGCCATACAAAAATATAAAATCGAAGCAATTATTACCGGAGCGATAGAATCAGCATATCAAGCATCAAGGGTCCAAAAAATCTGTGATAAAGAAAACATTGATTGCTTCAATCCATTATGGCAAAAAAACCAGATGCAGCTATTACATGATTTAATAGAACAGCATTTTGAAATAATAGTAACTGGGGTGTTCTGTTATCCGCTTGATCAAAGCTGGCTGGGCAAAAAAATAAACCAGGATTTCATTCGGAACGTAACAAAATTACATGATCAATACAAAATAAATGTTTCTGGGGAAGGAGGAGAGTTTGAATCATTTGTTTTGAATTGTCCTTTGTTTAAAAAACCATTACAAGTAATTGATAAAACCATTACTGGACAAAAAAATTCCTGGTCGATGGAGATTGATGTATCATGATGCTGCTTATTCAGATTCATTCATTGCAATTTCATTATTATGAATTTGTTAAACCAATTGAGGACATCTTAAGAGCAAACCACATTTCATTTATTTCAAAACATTATAAACATTTATCAGAAATAGATATTACGAATGCAAAGAAAATCATTATAGGTGGAACCAGTCTAAAAGACAATACGTTTCTTAATGACTTATCATATTTTCAATGGATTCCCTCATATAAAGGAAATATTCTTGGAATCTGCGGGGGCATGCATCTACTTGGTTTGATATATAATGAATCTCTTGAAAAAAAACAAGAAATAGGCCTTCATAAAATTATCTTGGAAACTATTCTTTTCGGAGAGAAAGATGAAATAGAAGTCTATGAATTGCACAACTATTGTCTCAAGCCATCAACGTTTTCCATTCTCGCTCATTCAAAAAAATGTCCACAAATAATCAAACATCCTAAAAAACCACACTATGGTGTATTGTTTCATCCAGAAGTTCGTAATAAACAGCTTATCGCGTCATTTCTTAAAGGAATAGAAGAATAAAGAATTAGTTAGTAGTGAAGATAGCCTAATTGGCCCATTTGTTGAATAAACAGAAATAACCGTTGATCTATATCCGTATAATTTGGAAAGGCTTTTTCTAATTTTTCAAGTATAGATTTAACCGTTGTCTTACCATCGCATTGTTTCCATACCAAAGAGCCGATCTCATCCATGTTTGCTATCATTATCTGTTCTCTTCTTAGAAGAGTGCAAAATTTTTTTCCAATAGATGAAGTAAATTTCGGCACCTTTATATGAACTAAATCTTGATCATCTATATACCATTCATAATTCATTCTAAGTGGAGTATATTGTAAAAATTCTTCAGCAGTAGGCCTTGGATCTTTTCTCTCTTTACGCTTCATTGGCAAATATTTCCCTTAATGGGACATAGAACAAGAGAAGAGCAATCAATAACCACAGTAGTAAACCTGGAAGCACTGGTGCGTATTCGAACATTGAAAGATTAATACCACCTATGATGAGAAATGCAACGATTACACCCATCAACGCTTCTCCTGCGATTAATCCCGCAGTAAATAAAAGACCAGTTCTTATAATCTTTTCCTTCGGTTTAACATCCGTCTGTTTAATCGCAAGTTCCCATTCGCTTACTTCCTCTTCTCCTGCTGAGCCAAATTCAGTTTCTATTTTTCTATTCGTGAAATGTCGTATAATACCACCAACAAAGATTGGAATCGCAAGAGTGAATGGTAAATAAATACCAATTGCAACTGGTAGCACAGGCATATCAATTAAGATAAGAACAAATGCAAGAACCATACCCGCAATCACAAATGGCCATACCATTTCACCACCAAGAACTCCTTTTACAATACCAGACATAAGAAATGCTTGTGGCGCGGGAAGATTCGTACTGCCAATCTTATAAGCTTGATCAAGAGCGGAAACGACAAGAGCTAAAATGGGTGCTGCTGAAAGAACCCCGATCATCTCTGCTAACTGTTGATTTCTTGGAGTTGCACCAATCATTTGACCACAGGTCATAGACTGAAGTACGTCTCCTGAAATTGCTGCGGCACAACAAATAACAGCTGCGATTAATACCGCAACCCCATATGCTCCAACATCACCGCTCAAACCAAAAACAAGGAGAATAAGAGAGGTAATCAGTAACACTGAAACAGTGACCCCAGAAATAGGGTTATTCGATGATCCTAAAAGACCGGCCATATATCCTGCGATAGCACTTGCCACAAAGGCAAATAAAATAGCAAACACCGCCATTATTCCTGATATCGCCCATTCACTTGAGATGTATGCATATAATAAGAATACCGGGATTGTAAGTGCGCCAATCATTAAAAAGACCCATTTAAAGTTTAAATCTTGATCTGTTCTTTTTTTGGCTTCGATTTGACCGCCTTTTAATCCTGCAATTGCTTCTTTGATACCGGTTGCAAGATTATTTCGGAGTTTGAAAATAGTCCAAAGACCCCCAACAACCATTGCTCCAACACCAATGTAACGGATATAATTGCCCCATATTTCATAAAATCCCCAGATTTTACCTCCGATATCAAGGTTTCCTACACCGAAATTTAATGCTGATTCAATTTGATCCGGGCTCACTGGTTGTGGTAGTCCTGTTGCAAGAGCAATTAGGGGAGCAAGAATCACCCAACCTAATAATCCACCGACAAAAACATATGAAGCAATTTTGGGACCAATAATCCAACCAACTGCGAGGAGAGCAGGAGATGTTGCAACCCCCCCGTACAACACTCCTTCATTGTCTCCGCCCCCAATGTTAAATTTTCCAATACTAATGATATGTTCAATTTTTCCACTAAAAGCATTTAATGCAACTTGACCGAATTTTAATGTTCCTGCAAGAGCAACTCCAAGCATGAGCCAAATACCGCTGACTGAGCCGCCTTTTTTCTTAGCAGAACCGTCTCCAACAGTGGTGGTTAGAACAGCAGCAACCGCTACTCCTTCAGGAAATGGTAAATCGGTTTTAATGATAAGTGCTCGTCTGAGTGGTACCATCCAGAGTACACCTAGCATACCACCCAACGCTGCAATTATGGTTGTTTCTATATAATGAATTTCCGACCATGTACCAAGAAGCACAATAGCGGGAATGGTAAAAATGACACCAGCTGCAAGTGCTTCACCTGCGGCGGCTCCCATCATACCAATATTAACTTCTAAAATTGTTCCTTTTAATGGTCTAAGCAAAGCAAATGCCATCACTGCTCCAGGTATGACCGCTGAAACCGTCATTCCAGCATATAAACCAAGGTATGCATTCGCTGAACCTAATATGATTGCAAGAAGAGCGCCAACTAATACAGCTTTAATGGTAAGCTCAGGGATTTTCTTACTTGCAGGTATAAAAGAATTAAAGTTATCTCGAGATGACATCGTATATTACCAAATTCTAATAATATATTTCAATATTTATAAAACCATCG
>CAZWQV010000002.1:0-33782 GCA_964636235.1 uncultured Thermoplasmatales archaeon | reverse complement strand
ATTTGCTGCTCCCAGTATTACAGCTAAAAGCATTCCTACTAAAACAGCTTTTATTGTAAGCTCTGGTATTGTCTTACTAGCTGGGATAAATGATTTGAAGTTTTCTCTATCCGTCATGGTAATTACCTACAATTATTAATATATTTCAATATTTATAAAACCATCGGTTTAAACTAATATTTATAATAATATTCATATAATCATGCACCCTATAATCACATCTATATAATTTTTTTATAAAAATATTCATTAAAAATCTATAGGGTATCGTGCAATACCAGCTATTCCATTGAATGCTGATACCAGAGCATCTCCTTCTTCGCTGTTCTGAGATATTAGATATACTGTACCACCAGTACTTTCACAAAGATCTGACAATTCATCAATTATATCAATTTTATCAGTAATTTCCATCTGGGTTGGTGTTTTACATTTCGGACATACTGGTGGTTCAAATTCTTCTAAATCCGATTCGGATATAGTACGTTTTTCCGAATAATCACAAGTTGGACAGGTCAATGTTATTCGATATCTTCTCAGCCCTTCTGATAACAGCAAGGTATCAATAGCCCCCATCTCAAGAGCCCTGCGAATGTGATTTTCACCATATAATGCAAGGCTGGAATCACCTCTCGTGATCTGCCGCAAGAACTCCTTCATTACTTTTTTCTCTTTGGCTATTTTCAAATCCGTCATGGTTTCAGATGCTGCAGATACCAGCTCCCGCAGTCCAAATTCATCTGTATAACCCGTATCAAAAACATCAATAATTTTATCCTGAATTTCATAGTGAAGATATTTTTCATCAACAAAATATCTTTTCGTTGGTCCAGGACCACCTACAAAAATTCCTTTAATGTCGCTTTCTGATTGGAAAATTTCACTAATTTTTTCCCCGCATTTCTGAAACCATTCATGAGCTGCAATCTCTGTGAGTCGTTCGAAACGGCGTTGAGATTGACCACCACGTCCATGTTTTCCAGGTACTTGAGAGGTCATATATTTAAGCAGTTCAACGCGATTTCCACGAAGAATGCCAACGGTACATTCTCTTCGATCGATGAGAAATAATCCATATATCTCCTTTTCTGACAGCATATCTTTTATGGGATCTAAATAAAAAAGGGAATCGCATCGATATAAAAATGTTTGAATGGGCATGGGCGGTTCGATAACATAGGCAACCATAGTTGTCTGATCGCTACCAATACTTTTATGACCGACAAAAAACACCAGACCATTTTCTGGTAATTGTTTGAATGTTTTTAAACGACTGAGAATGGATTCAATTGCAGAAAGTACGTTTTTCTTAGTTGTTTTTGATTTTATATTTTGTGATTCTGAAAGTTCATTACGTAGATAAGATGTTACATCATGAATCTGCTTTGTAGGAGGAATATAAAGAGAAATTAACTCAGTATGTTTTCCTTTACAATCCTGTAATTCTTCAAGTTGTCGTTTTAAATCATATTTTTGTCGTTGAGTAAGTTCACCCATAATTGCACCATTTTTTGATTTCTTTCTTTTTCTCTTTCATTAGTATACATGATGATTACCTAAAAAAAGGTAATCCTTTTAAAATTATTATAAATGAATTGGCTCCCCCGTACAGGGGGTAATTACCTCTGCAAATTCTTGCAAGGGTTCAACCAATGCTTCTCTTTGATCACTATGCATTAATATAATTTTTTCTGGGCTGCAACCCTTTGCAAATGCGATCAATTCACTATGACCTGCATGGCCTGAAAAATCAAAGTAATCAACTTCACAATTAACATCTTCAACTACTCCAAAAAAATCAAGTTTTCTTTTATCCATAAGCAGGCGACTATTTGTTCCTTTAACTTGATATCCTGTTAAAAAAACAGCGCTTTTTGGATCGTTCTTAAGTTTATTCATATAATGAAGAACCGGCCCTCCATCCATCATACCACTAGAAGTGATAATAACATCTGCATTTAATGCTTTTTTCCGTCCTTGATCGGAATGAACAAGATTTACCTTATTCATTGCTTTTTTATATTCATTAGGGTTGCTTAAGTATTCATGATATTTTGCATATAATTTTGCAACTTTTCTTCCCATTCCATCATACCACATGTTCAATCCCATTTTAGCAAGCATCATTATGATTTCCTGGGACCGGGAAACTGCAAACGCTGGAAGAACGACCACACCCCCCCTAATTATCACATCATCAATTCTATCCCTGAATCGTTTTTCAAGATCCTCACGATTCATTTGATGCTCTCTACCAGCATATGTACCTTCCATACATAGGATATCACAGGAGACTGGTTTCGTTCCTTTTACTAAATGCGTATCAACCGTATTAAAATCACCTGTGAAAAGAAATCGTGAAGAACCAAGTACTTCTATCATGAGGGATCCAGGGATATGACCTGCATCATGAAAACGAACTTCAAAGCCATTAAATTGAAAGCATTCCTTTGCTCGTACATCATGATAATGTTGTTTCGAACATTTAATATCATGAGGAGTATAAGGTGGTGAATATCCTTCCATTTTTGCTATTTTTAATGAATCTTTATGAAGAATATTGGCAATTAGATGAGTAAGATTTGTAGTGTAAATAGGAACGTCTCCTTCTTCACATAAAGCAGGGATCATTCCAGAATGATCTAAATGAGCATGAGATAAAAAAACATTATCAATAGGAGGAGCTGGCAAAGGTAGCTCTGGTGGTTTACTTGGCGTCATTCCATAATCAAAAAGAAATTTCTGTCCATCTGATTTAAAAAGCATTCCCAGACTGCCGACTTTGTCACTGCCACCAAGAAAGCGAATGTCAATATCGTACTCCATGATTTACCGAATCTAGAAAAGATAAAGACCTTGATTAATGTTTGGGAGTGCTATTCATAGGTTCAACAAGAAGAAGAGAACCGTCTTTACCTGTTATTTTTACTTTAACATTTTTTTCAATATAGACTGTTGATTGCGCCTGCCACAGTTCACCATTGAATCGAACATATCCTTGTTGATTTGGTTGTAATGGATCAACTGTTTTTGCCATTTCACCAATAAATTCACCAACGGCTTTCTTCTTATTTCTAATTTCTAATACTTTGATAAGTAAAAAGATAAAGAAAATACCAACCAACACTCCGACAAGTATCAATATAATTATTAAATTATCAATCCAGCTCATAGCTATCATCCATTCCCTGCTTGAATATGTGGGTATCAAAAATATACTTCCTATTATAAAACATATTATGCCTCCGATGCCAATAACACCAAAACCTGGTGTGACAAATAATTCAATGGCAAGTAAAATGCCACCAATCGCGATAAAAATAATACTTATTTCTGAAATTGAAAAACCTGAACCAATCAATGATAAAAGAATTGCGATAACACCAAAAATCTCCGCACCGAATCCTGGCGATGTTAAACCAAAGATCAATGCAAAAATACCAAGTATAAAAAGCAATGAGGTGAGAATTGGATTAGATAAAAATTTCATAATCTCCACTTGAAATGAAGGGGAAAAATATTGAATGGAAGCATCTTTTGTTTCAAGTGTGATATTTCCTTGGGATGTTCTTACGTGTGTTCCATTTATTTGGTTTAAAAGGTCTGGAATTGAATGTGCCGTAAACTCAATGACATTTTTTTGTAATGCTATAGAAGCATTTACATTTCTATTGAGGGTTATGAATTCTTTAGCAAGTGTGGTATTTCTTCCATGGGTTGCTGCTCGTTCTTGCAACCAGGATACAAGTGCATTGATTGTTTTTGAATCATTAATTGGTGTTGATCCAGTAATGCCTATTTCGACAGGTTGGCATGATCCAATAATAGTATTATCTGCCATAGCAGCAACATCAGTACTGAGAAGTATGAATGTCCCAGCAGACCATGCATATGATCCTTTAGGATAAACAAATCCAATAACAGGAATACTGCTATTTTCAATAAGTGCTGCTATTTCAAATGTCTCCTGTAATCCTCCACCAGGCGTGGAAAGAGTAGCGATAATAACAGTATGATGTTCATTTTTTGCTTGTTCAAATGCTTCTGATACAATTTCAACAGTTGATCGATCAATGGTATCGGTTATTTCCACAACCAGAACTGAACTTTGTGATGCAGTGATACTGCTTTGACATATTAAAAAAAGAATGAAAAAGAAAATGAAGAATTTG
This sequence comes from uncultured Thermoplasmatales archaeon, assembly GCA_964636235.1. Lineage (GTDB taxonomy): Archaea > Thermoplasmatota > E2 > DHVEG-1 > DHVEG-1 > EX4572-165. Next base: position 29,610 of record CAZWQV010000002.1, on the reverse strand, counting down.
CTGTGGTTTACGTTCATTTCCTTTCCTTGGTAACAGCCTTTGCAATACCTGCAGTATATCCAATATCACTTCCGGGAACAACAATAAGGTTTCCTTCTCGAGATATTTCTGCAAGGGTTTGTAGTTCTCTTAATCGAATAGCCACCGGTGTTGTTTCATATAATTTTGCTGCTTCGGTCATTTTTTTCGATGCTTGAAATTCTCCATCTGCAATAATAATACGTGCTCGTTTTTCTCTCTCAGCTTCTGCTTGTTTTGCCAGAGCTCGAAGCATACTATCAGGAAGCGATACATCACGAATCGTTACAGCAGATACTTTAACACCCCATGGATCGGTTGATTGGTCAATAATCGTTTGAAGGCTTTTGTTTAATTCTTCACGATTTGATAAAAGCTCATCAAGATTTTGCCTTCCCAGAACATCTCGAAGGGTTGTTTGCGCCTGAAGGCTAGTGGCAACATCATATCGTTGTACTTCAACAACTGCTTTTTGAGGATCGACAACTCTAAAATAGACCACTGCATCAACATCTACTGTAACATTATCTTCTGTTATTACTCGTTGTTTGGGAACATCTATCACACGTGTTCGTAAATCCATTTTTATAATGTTATCAATTATTGGAATAATAAACACAAGTCCTGGTCCTTTTATTCCTTGAAGTCGGCCTAATCTAAATATCACAATCCGTTGATATTCAGACATTATCTTAATTGAACTCGCCAAAACAATTGCAATAAACAGGATTACAATAAATGCGATAACCTCAATCATTTTTTCAACACCACAGCTAAAAAACTGTTTCTAATTTTTAAGTGTTTGCTTTAAATAAAGAGCGTAAATGATAATAAAACCTAATATAAATCAATGAAAAAATTTATAGGGCCATTATAATATTATTAAATTGAGAGTACTATGGCCAAAAAAACGATTTCACTATTCATAATCATTCTATTTCTAACCACTCCCTTATCCATGGGTGCAAAGATTCATCAAACAACTGATTCAATAGAAAAATCATCTTTAATTTTAAATAAAATTGATGATTCAGTAGAAGGAACCATGCAATATCAAACCAGGGCATTTTCCATAAAACCTCAACAATGTATCATTCAACCGATTAATAGAGATGAATTTTTAATTAGAATTGAGGATTTTGGTCTTTTCCATCAACCTGATTTACCCATTCTTCCCATGAAAACATATCAAATAACTCTTCCGTTAAATGCAACTATTAACAACATTAGTTTATCAAACAGTTCTTCTGAGATAATTGCTTCTTCGATTCCGTTAACAAAGGCGCCAAGACACTATCTTTGGAGTCTTAATGAGACACCATTTTTAAATCTTTCAAATCAACTTATCAATGAAAATATAAGACATGCAACAAATCAGAATTTATATCCTGGAATTACCTATTCATACATTGTTGGTAAGAATAATGATTGCACTAAAGTGCAGATATATCTATTTCCCATTCAATATGATATCAAACAAAAAGAGGTTTACCTTATTAAAACTGGTACACTAAATATTTCCTATACCTGTCAGCCTAACAATCAGTCCAAGATAACTACCTCTAGTTCCAGTGCTGAAAACATCATTATTACACCACTCTTATTTTATTTTCAAGCTAAAAAATTAAAAGAATTTCATGATAGTCAAGGTATTCCGACCATCATTGTAAATACCACATGGATTAAACGAAATTTTGATCCTGCAGAATATCCAGATGTGCAAGGTTACAAAGATTTCAAATTTTCTGAAAGAATAAGAAAATATGATGATAAACTTGCTCGTAAAATAATTTCCTATCTACAGAGTCAATCATCAAATTCAAATCTTAAATTTGTTACAATTTTAGGAAATGCACAACATGTGCCACCAAGTTATTATTTTGGTGATCCAACTTATCCAGTTCCTACAGATTATTATTATGGTTCACCTGATTTAGATCTAATAACAAACTATCATGTTGGAAGATTGCCAGTTAATTCGATTATGGAAGCGATAAAAATCGTTAATAAAATAATCAATTGGAATCCAACTTCTCAGCAAATGCAAAACGTGGCTGTTGCAGGTGGAATTCCTTTTGATTCCCCCTTTATGATTGGGGAGCTTATTACTACTGATTCAATTAATCAAGGCTATTATGATGGTTTAATTGTGGATAAATATTTTCGATCGGATGATCAATTTAAATCATCTGATGTTCTGTCTACTTTAAAAGGAGATTATGGATTATTATATATCATCTGTCATGGAAATGCTCGTTTGATTGCTTGTGAAGAAGGACGTATTTCCCCACTTCTTCTGCAATTTATTCCTAAGATAACAAATACACCTATTGTCTCATGCATCGCTTGCAGTAGCGGATCTTATGATACCCATGTTATAAAACAATCTAGATACCTTGATAAAACCTCATTTGCGGAAGCATTGCTTCTATCTAAAGGAGGGAGTATTGCTTATATTGGCGGTGCGCGAACAAATGATGGCTATCCATTGTTAACACTTAACAAGGGACGTGTGGAAACCTTAAAAGAGACATATATGGCCGGTCTTTTATCATTTGTCTCTGATGCATATGGACAGGAATACACCTCTCTTGGTGAACTGATAACATATGCAAAAGAAGCATATATTCAAGAAAATGCAGTAGATGATTTCTGGAATCTTTATCATTTATATGGTTTTGTCCTTCTTGGTGATCCAGCATTACAACTACCCAATAGAGAAAAAAACCAAGCATCCTATGATCAACCACAGACCATTCCATCAGCACCTGTCGGTTATAAAGAAAGTGATTTTGATTATGATGGAACCATTTTATATCAAGCAATTGATGAAATCACCCAATACATTACCTATACTGATTCACCAGAGATTACTGATAAACAGATCAATATTCAAAATCCTCTCAATCCAAGAATTACCGAAACAATGCAGCAAACTGAGAATGGAAAAGCAGCTATTGTATACACGCCAACATCGAGTGATCTTTATTTAATGAGAGTTGAAACTGTGGATGGAAAAGAGGATTGGACCTATGCAGAGGCTATTAGACCAGTGGATGATGATTATACTTCCAGCACCCCAGGTTACGGGGTAACACGATGGACCTCTATCCAAGAGGCTATTGATAATGCAAATCCAAGCGATACCATTTATGTCTTTAATGGAGCATATTATGAAAATATTTTTGTTCATTCACCAAGAAATTTAATTGGGGAACATTGGAAAACAACCATTATTGACGGGAGGGGAACAGATGATGTTATCACAATTCAATCAAATGCCTGCACAATATCAGGTTTTACTATCCAACATTGTGGAAACAGACCTTTTGATGCAGGAATAACCATTATTCCTCAGATATCTTTTTCCGATAATCAAATAATTATTTCTGATAATCATATAACAAATAACAAAAACTGTGGCATGTATATCAGTAATCCACGTTCGCGGTTTTCATCAACCATCATCATCGATAAAAACAGTTTCAGCAACAACAATTATGCCATCTATCAATCAGAGTCAGTGCAAGATACGAACATCAATCATAATTATTTTGTTGCAAACAATTATGGACTTTATCTTCTTAATTCAAATAAACAAAATCTATCCAGAAACATTTTTGAAAATAATTATGTAGGTTTATTTATGAACCAGGTCAATAACGTTAGCATCGTCAATAATAACTTTATTGACAATATACAACACAGTCAATTTTCAGAAACAATAAACGTTGAATTTGATGCAAATTATTGGGATGATTGGATAGGGTTAAAAATTAATCTGCCAGTTCCAAAATTAATCAATGGTTATTATACAGATAAACAGACCAGAATTTCACAGATGAAACTTGATAAAAACCCTTCAGATGTACCATTTGGTTAAATCAATAACTATAAAATCTCATCACTTTTTATCTTTTAATAAAAGTGAATAACTTATTATCAGATAGAGAAGGTTACATTTGTCAATAAACTATTTATCTAGCCATTTGTTTAACCTAGGCTAGCATATGAGTGATGGTGTTTTATGTCTGAAATCAAAAAAATAATCGCACGAGAAGTCTTAGATTCTAGAGGAAATCCAACCGTTGAAGTTGATGTTGTTACTGAACTTGGAACTTTTAGAGGAATGACTCCAAGCGGTGCAAGTGCTGGGCAACATGAAGCACTTGAACTACGTGATAACGACGAGAAACGATTTCTTGGGAAAGGCACACTGAAAGCAGTTGCGAATGTAAACAAAAAAATAGGTCCAAAGCTCATTGGTATGGACTGCGTCCATCAAGAAACCATTGATAATATCCTGTTAAAACTTGACGGTACAGATAACAAAGGACATTTTGGGGCAAATGCTATATTGCCGGTTTCAATGGCAGTTACAAAGGCAGGTGCTGCTTCAAAAGAAATTCCACTCTATACGTATATTGCTGAATTGTTTGGCGTGCTACCACATCTGATGCCAGTTCCAATGTGTAATATTATCAACGGTGGAAAACATGCAGGTCAAGAAAATTCCATCCAAGAACATATGCTTATGCCAACTGGTGCGAAAACATTTCGTGATGGCATAAGGATGGTTTCAGAAACATATCATCATCTTAAAAATTTATTAAAAAAGAAGTATGGGGCAGGAAGCATTCTTATCGGTGATGAAGGCGGATTTGCTCCAACTGAACTAAAAACAGTTCACGATCGCTTGGATATTATGATGGAAGCTGTAAAGGTTGCTGGTTATGAGGGTAAAATGAAAATTGCGTTGGATCCTGCATCAAGTGAATTTTTTTATGATGGAACCTATAAAGTAGATGGAAAATCATATTCCGGCAGTCAAATGGTTGATTTTTATGTTGATCTTTGTAAGACCTATCCTATCATTAGTCTAGAGGATGGTCTTGCTGAGGATGACTGGGATGCATGGGTTGAATTGACAAAGAAACTTGGAACGAAGGTTCAAATCGTCGGTGATGATCTTTTTGTAACCAATACCAAACGCATCGCAAAAGGTATAAAAATGAATGCGGCAAATTCTGTTCTGATTAAATTAAATCAAATAGGTACTGTTACAGAAACATTGAATGCCATAAAAATGGCTCATGATCAAGGGTGGACCGCTGTGGTGAGTCATAGAAGTGGTGAAACTGAAGATGCGTTTATCGCAGATTTAGTGGTTGGTACAAGTGCGGGTCAAATAAAAACTGGAGCACCTGCCCGATCTGATAGAAATGCAAAATATAATCAACTGCTTCGTATCGAAGAGCATTTGGGAGAAGAAGTAGCAGAATATCCCGGCATTGATTTTCGAATGGATCATTTAGCGTAAATGTTTTTACCCCCTTTATGATACCTGTTCTGGGGTTAGTTTATGAAAATCCTTATTACGGATAAAATGGCAAATGAAGCAATACAGTTGTTAAAGGATGCAGGTCATGATGTAACTTATGATGAAATGGATCATGATACCTTACTTGCTGAGATTTCTCAGTATGATGCACTTATGGTGCGCAGTAGAACGAAAGCTACTGAAGACATTGTAACTGCAGGTGCTGATGGAAAATTAAAAGTAATTGGTCGGGCTGGTATCGGTGTTGATAATATCGATATTCAAAAAGCAGCAGATCTTGGGATAAAAGTGGTAAACTCACCAACCGGTGCGACAATTAGTGTTGCTGAACTGGCAATTGGCCATATGCTTTCTCTTTCACGTTTTCTAACTAAAGCAGATGTTTCTATGAAACAACATGAATGGATTAAAAAACAATTGAAAGGAAGTGAGCTGTATGGGAAAACTCTTGGTCTTATTGGTTGTGGAAATATTGGGAAGAAGACGGCTGAATACGCTCGTGCCTTCGAAATGACCGTTATAGGATATGATCCTTTTATCTCAAAAGAAGATTTACAAAAGGATGGTATCTTAAAGAAAGATGAAGTGGTTGACATTATGAAGGAATCTGATTATATTTCACTACATATCCCTCACATCAAGCAAACCCATCATATTGTCAACAAGGAAATGTTATCGAAAATGAAACCAACCGCATTTATCATTAATTGTGCTCGTGGTGGAACCATTGATGAAAAAGCATTATATGATGCATTAAAGGATAAGAAAATAGCTGGTGCCGCCCTTGACGTGTTCGAACAAGAACCACCCAAAGAAACTCCCTTAGCCGCTCTTGATACTGTTGTTATGACGCCGCATATCGGAGCAAGTACAAAAGAAGGGCAAATCAGAGCAGGCACTATGTGTGCTGAACAGATCATCAAGGTTCTAAATGGAGACGATCCGGATTACTGGGTCAATAAAAAAATGATGAACTAAAAAAAAGAATTATAGGATACAAACATATGGATAACTTAGAAGGAATCATTGATAAGATAGAAAAACAGATCAATGATAAAGATCAAGCAAGAGAAAAAGCACTTCGATTTTCCCGAACTATTATAATAACCTGCAGGAAAGGTATTCAAAAAATTCATCAAAAACAGTATACTGAAGCAGATAAAATGATAAAAAAAGCATCCGCATCCCTTGCTGAGCTATATGATTCAACCAAGGATTTTCCAGATTTATATAATGCTGGCTTTGTTGAAAACGCAAGTCAAGAATTTGTGGAAGCACATTGTCTTTATAACATCCTGCAAGGAAAAGATTTGCCAGATCCAGACTCCATACAAACTACCTATACTTCCTATTTAACTGGCCTATGTGATGTGGTTGGTGAGCTGCGAAGAAAAGCGCTTGATACCGTTCTTGAAGGTCAGCATAAAGAAGCAGTGGCCTACCTAAATATTATGGAAGAGATTTATGACGCAGTGCTTCGTTTTGATTATCCTTCCTCTTTAGTTCCCATAAAAAGAAAACAAGATATTGCACGTAGTTTAATTGAAAAAACAAGAGGTGAACTAGCCGTGGCAAGCTGCGAGCAGCGTATTGAATATCGGACCGATGAATTTCGTGGTCTACTTGATAAAATCAATAAAGAGCCGAAAAAAAAGAAAAAAAAGCAGGTAAAAAAAGACCTGGATTTAGACCGGGTCTTATAAAAAAGGAAATTTTTATAAAAAAATCGTGCAACAAAAGGCTTTTAAATACTGTTTATATACTCACAGGAGGGAAGGCTGGTATCTAAATGTCTGATCTTATTGTCGAAAATCTGGTAATAACTGCTCATATCAATCAAGAGCTACCATTGCAATCAATGGCAATAAATATTCCAAACACAAGCTATGATGAACAGGAACCTGTACTTATTTTCAGATTTGATGAGCCGAAAAGAGCCGTTCTCATTACCAAGAAAGGATTTATGACCTGTACCGGTTGTACATCATTTCAAGAGGGAGAAGAAACCATCACTGATGTGATCAACATCATAAATGAACATGGAATAACCATTGATGATCTACCGGATTGTGAAATACAAAGTTTTGTATTATCAAAAGATATGAACATGACACTGGATTTGGATTATATTTCAAAACAACTTGCATCAGATAAAATTAGATATGTTCCTGATCAGCAACCATGGATTGAATATATGTATGATGATAACATATCCATTCTTATCAACGCATCTGGAAAAATCATCTGTACCGGCAATACCAGTTTAGATGAGGGAAAGGAATCCATAGATGCTGTTTCGAATATTTTAGAATCAATCTAAAAGAGACAGAAAAGGAGATAGAGTAAATATGCCAGAAGTAATTGTAGAAAATATAGTCGCATCAACATCATTTGCAGATAAATTAGATTTAGACGCCATCGCACAATCATTAGAAGAAGCTGAATATGAACCAGAACAATTCCCAGGACTTGTGTACCGATTGGACGAGCCGAAAACCGCAACACTACTGTTTAGAAGTGGAAAAGCAAATTGTACGGGTGCAAAAAATGTGGAAAACGTACGAAAAACCGTTAACATTATCGCTGATAAACTTCGAAAACTTGGGATTGAAGTGTTTGACAATAAGGATTTAAAAATTGTTATTCAAAACATTGTCGCCATATCAGATCTGGAAACAGAACTAAATTTAAATGAGGTTGCCATGGGTCTTGGCCTAGAAAATGTGGAATATGAACCAGAACAATTCCCAGGCCTTGTGTACCGATTGGATGAGCCGAAAGTAGCGATGCTTTTATTTGGCTCAGGTAAAATCGTCTGTACTGGTGCAAGAAAAACAGAAGATGTATCCATAGCAGTTCAAAAACTAGCTGATGAACTGGCAGCACTTGATCTTATTAAAAAATAAGATCTTTCTTTTTTATTTTTAAGATATTTGAGTAATAAAAGAAGAAAAGTAGAATTATTATTTGTTATTTTGAGCATATGCTACATTTACTGCTTGTACTGCGGCCATTGCTGCTGCAACCTTCGGACCAGAAGATTGCGCCTTTGTTTCTTTCACATGTTCAACTACTTTTGATAAAATATCATAGCGAGGAATGAAACTTGTGGAATAGTCTCCTTTTATAAATTGTGGATGATCCATTACCACTTGATGGAATGGAATGTTATGTCGAACGCCTCCGATTTGAAATTCCCAGAGTGCTCGTTTGGTTCGAGCGATACAACGGGATCGATCTTCTGCCCAAATGATTAATTTAGCTATCATTGAATCATAGAATGGTGGAATAGTAAAACCGCGATAGACGCCGGAATCAATGCGTATCCCTGGCCCGCTTGGTTCAGCATACCTGCTGATTTTTCCTGGAGCAGGTGCAAAATTGTTCAGTGGGTCTTCTGCATTAATACGACATTCAATGGAATGACCGCGGGGGTGAATATCATCTTGTTCATATTCAAGTTCCAGGCCGGATGCCACTCGTAATTGTTCTCTTGCTAGATCCACACCACAGATTTGTTCAGTGATGGGATGCTCGACTTGAAGACGCGTGTTCATCTCAAGGAAATAATATTTTCCATCTTTGAACATAAACTCACAGGTGCCAGCATTATAATAGCCGGCAGTATTTGCCGCAAGTTTAGCTTGTTCACCGATTTCTTCTCGAAGTTCAGGGGTGAGTGCACATGATGGTGTTTCCTCAATAAGTTTCTGATGACGACGTTGCACGCTACATTCACGTTCATAACAATGAATCATATGACCTTTTTTATCACCAATGACTTGATATTCGATATGCCGTGGATCATCAATGAATTTTTCAATAAATACGGCATCATCACCAAAACTGTTTTTCGCTAGTTGCTTAACGGTTGCTAGTGCTTTTTCCATTTGTTTTTCATTTTCAACCATTTGTATGCCAATGCCGCCGCCACCTGCGGATGCTTTCAGCATCACGGGATATCCGATTTTATGAGCGATATCTTTTGCTTTTTCATGATCAGCAATCGCCTCAGTGACACCCGGTACAACATAAACTCCTGCTTTCATCATTGATTTTTTGGAATCAATTTTTGAGCACATCAACTCCATTGCTGATACAGGCGGACCGATAAATTCAATACCGTTTTTATGACACATGCTTGCAAAATCTGCATTTTCAGCCATAAATCCATAACCAGGATGAATGCCTTCAGCATTTGATTTTAACGCAACATCAATGATGACATCCTTTTTCAAATAACTTTGACTGGCAGGACCTGGTCCGATGTTATATTTTTCATCAGCATATTTGACAAATAATGCATTTTTATCTGCATCTGAGTACACCGCAACAGTGTTGATACCTAGTTCTTTGCAGGCCCGCATGATTCGTATTGCTATTTCACCACGGTTTGCTATAAGCACTTTATTTAACATGACCTAATTCACATCCTCAGTTTTTATAGGATTTGCATAAGTAAGTCGCCACTGCTGACGGCATCTCCTTCATTAATGAATATTTCTTTTACTTCGCCATCAGCATCTGATTTTATTTCTTGTTCCATTTTCATGGCTTCAATGGTCGCGAGAACATCTTCTTTTTTAACCTTGTCACCAACTTTTACTTTTAGTTTCAATATGGTCCCTTGCATATTTGATTTCACGCCACCTTCCACATCTTTTGGTGGTGCAGCTGCACCTCCTCCAGCACCAGCAACAAGAAAACCACCTTGCGGGGTAACCTTAACTTCAAATGATTCTCCATCAACTTCAACTTCAAATTCGGTTGGAATTTGTGCAGGACCACTACGATTCTCTGGTGGCTCAGTTTCTAAATAGATTTCTTTATGCTCAGGAAATGATTGTTTGACCATGCCGCGAGTTAATTTATGATCTATTGGAAGCGGTAGTTCATCTGAGGTGAATTCTGCTTCTGCTTTTCCTTTTAAAAATTTCAATCCAACTTGTGGATAAATAGCATAGGTCATGATGTTTTCATCGGTCATTTTTACGCCATGCTCTTTAAGTTCAGATTTACGTTTTTCCCACATAGGTTCAAGTAAATCAGCTGGGCGACAATCGATTACTTCATCTTTCCAGTTTTTACCAAGGACAAGTTTCATGATTTTTGGATCTATTTCTGCAGGTGCTTTTCCATACATTCCTTTGCAGTAATCTTTGGTTTCTTTGGTGATGACTTTATAACGACCGTGAAGAATGTTCATAACTGCTTGTACGCCAACCACCTGACTTGTTGGAGTCACTAGTGGTGGATACCCTAGTTCTTTTCGTACTCGTGCTGTTTCTGTAAGAATATCTTGATATTTATCGTGAGCTCCTTGTTCTTCTAACTGGAAAATAAGATTTGAAAGCATGCCTCCAGGTACTTGATGTAAGGTAACACTTGGATCTACTTTTAATGCATTGAATCGATGTAGATGTCTGTATTTATCCCATATCTTAAGGAAGTATTTTCTAATTTCAATAAGAAGCTCTAAATCATATCCGGTTTCCCATTTAGTATCTTTTAATGCCGCAACCACGCTTTCAGTTGCTAGTGCCGCAGTTCCACCAGATATTGGAGACATTGCAGTATCAAGGATGTCAACTCCTGCTTCTACGGCGCTTTGGTATGCCATACCAGTCATACCGCTGGTGCAATGGGAATGAAGGTCAATTGGTAATTTAACTCCCGAATCTTTCAATCCTTTAATAATGTCATATGCTCTTTTTGGTGAAATCATCCCTGCCATATCTTTTATACAGAGAGAGTCTGCACCCATTTTTTCAAGTTGTTTGAATTTATCTACAAAATAATCAACCGTGTGAACTGGCGATATGGTATAACTTAAGCAAGCTTGGACATGTCCTCCTTCATTTTTCACTGCTTTCATCGGCACTTCCATGTTTCGCAGATCATTTAATGCATCAAAAATTCGAAAGTTGTCTACACCATTTTTTTTTGCAAGGAAAATGAACTTTTTTACGATGTCATCTGGAAAATTCCAATATGCCACAATGTTCATTGCCCGTTCAAGCATTTGCATTGGTGTGTTTGGCATTGCTTTTTTTAATAATCGAATTCGTTCCCAGGGATCTTGATTGAGATATCGTATGGGAACATCAAAAGTGGCTCCACCCCATACTTCCATTGAAAAATAACCAACTTCATCTAATTTTTCAGCGATTGGAAGCATATCTTCAGTTCGCATTCTTGTGGCAAGCATTGACTGATGGGCATCTCTAAATATCATCTCGTGTAGTTCTACCATATTTTTTGCCTCCATTAATAGTTAAGAGAGACCTTATGAAATAGGATATAATATATATCCTAATGTGTTGGATGGTATCTTCTTCCCCTATTTAAGAATACCGAGGATTATAGATTGAAAATTGTAAAAAAAGACTGAATTAAAAAAAATTTGCTCGTTTTAATGAAAAGGTAAGTATATTTTAATCAATATGTTTTAAAATGAGTTAAAATCATTACAATGTTCAATTGATGGAATAGTTGGATAATTATCATCAATGAAAGAATTATTCAAGAGGTCTGGAGAAGATTTCATTGATATGTAATTATAGAGATTTCTATGAACTATTACTCCAAAATAAATTTTTGAATCCTTTACTATTTTTGTATAGGTTAATGATTCTTGATAATACGTATTATCAATGGAAAAAACAGAGGTTGAAATGGTTTCAAATTCTTTTTCATTTGTTTGATGCTCTATGTTACCTGCAATGATAAAAATGGAGAGGTTTGCGGCAATAATAATAAAACTTGCAAGAATGGTAAGTGCAGATTTTTTTGATGCGATGGAAAATAAATTTGAAAATCTTTCTGATAGTGTAAGCTTTTTAGAATTATATGATAATAAGGCAATTGGTTTTGAGAATGTGAGATGTTTTGGTGAGAACATTGATTTTTCATTAATCTTTATTAAGGCTTCCATAAGTGCAATTTTTTGTTTTTTTGTTTGAAATGTAGAAGCATCAGCAAGAATCTCCCTATTTTTCATTATTTGATATGATATATAATGAACGAATGGATTGTAGAAGAAAAAGATACGTAATCCTTGCAGTATTGGTTTAATGAATATATCATGGTTTTTTATGTGGGCGATTTCATGTCGAATTGCTGCTTCGAATTCCTCATTTGTTAGTAGTTGGTAGAGCTGGGATGATATTGCTAATGTGAGAGGATAACCAAAAACAAATGCATTTGGTGCGCCATCATAAAGATAAATTCTAGGCATTTTTATATTGAATTCTTTTGCTAATTCTTTGACCATGTGGTTAATATATTTATTTGTACAGGGTTTTGCCTGTAATGATTTTATGGTATGCTTTTTTCCAAGTAAAAGACTTGTAACAATATAAAAACAGGAAATAAGAAAGAGTCCGATAAGTCCAAAATAAAAGATTGATTGATCAGATGTATCTGATTGTATTGGTTGTATTTTTTCATTTTTAAGAACTAATTGCTGGCTTATGGGTTGTGATTCCAGTGGTTTATTGTTGTTCAGTTCCTGATTAATAAGTAAATTTGTAAATATTTGATTAACTTGTGCCTCTGTTGATTCTTCTGGATCAAATAGTGCTAGAGAAAGAGTTTTTTTAATGAATTGAGATGCATTAATGCTGTTTTTTTCTGTTAACTGCACTATCTGGTCCTTATTATTTTCTTTTTCTTGATCTTCATCAAGAATGATCAATTCACTCCAAGATATCTTTTGCAGATATCTGGTAATTCCTGTTGGTTGCGAAGTTGATTTTTCATATGCTGGAATTTCCTTTATGGTGGAGGAATAGGTGATATTTTGATTTCTTGTAAGAATAGTTGAATCAGATATAGCTTTTCCTTTTAATTCAGGAATTTGTATTTCTGGTGGGTTCATTTCATGGTTTGATCCTGAAAAGGCAATAACGGAAAAAGGTATGATTGATAAAGCGGTTAGAAGAACCACTAGATAAATAAAAAAATTATTTTTTGGATGTTTTATATTCCAAATTCTTTTTAAAACCTGAGCTATTGACAGCATCATCGCTGTTGTAAATATTGAAAGAAGAATTATTAATATTACTTCATTCAGCATTCTTTTTCATCTCAGTTAATTTTTGTTTTAATTTATCAATATCTTCATCATTATCAGAGAGCTCCTCTGCTAAATAGTTTATGGTACTTTGTTCGAATTTATTGAGAAGATCTCCTAATACCTTATTAATTATTGATTTTTCTAATTCTTGTTTTGTCATTAATGGTGAGTACATATACTGTCTTTCTTTTTGATCTTCAGTTTCTTTGATTATTCTTTTTTTAACCAGTCTTTTTATTATGGTTCTAACAGTGGAATATGCCCGCCTCTCACCTGTTGCTTCAAGAGATGTACAAATTTCTCTTGCTGTCGCATTTTCTTTTATCCATAAGATATTGAGTACTTTTTTTTCTAGGGGTCCGATATTTTTTACCATTATTATTTTGATATTGTTTTTCTAGTATTTATATTTTGTCACATTACACATTGTAACATGGTTGATTTTATGACCAAAAATTAGTCGAATTTTAGGAAATGTTTAAATAGTATTATTGCTATACCATACATTGTAGTGTTACGCAATGTAGCACAACATCATCTCTTTGGTGTTAAATAATGAAAACTCACATCTATAACATTAATAAAAACGTAACCCCTATTTGCCTCCTTTTTTGGAAAAAAAAGAAACTTTGGGAGGGAGGTTCCCCCTTAGTTTATTTTAACGCCCCTTTTTTTTTATGCCTAAAAAATACTAAATCCTCCCTCCTATCCTCCCTTATACCTAATATAAATTATTCAATTAGTAATCTAAATATTAATACTTGTTAATTAAAAAGCAAGATTTGAAAATAATAAAAATATATATGGTGAGCAAATGCAATGGAATAAGAACAATCATGTCAAAACAACTATTTTTGTAGTTGTAATGTTTTCAATAATAAGCGCAAGTCTAATACCAGTATCAATAGCAAAAGAAACAACCGGAACTATCCAAAACGGAGAAATTCATATAGAATATAGAAATATAACCGTTTACGCTCCAGCAGTCGGAGAAAGTCAGAGTGGCAATATTGGTGTAATATCAACTATTACTGTCACAATAGAAAATCATGGAAGCGGGAGAGTCTTTGTAGATACCTTGCCCCTGGCTCAAGTAGACATGCAAGGATCAGCAAGACTGGCTGTTAATGTAGCAAGTTCATTTGTAGAAAAAGACACTAATTGCTCTACTGATCCTTCATCATATGATTATTTTTTTGTTATTCGGACTGAAGCACCAGTCATTGGTGGCCCTTCTGCAGGAGCCATTATGACTGCAGCAGTTGTCTCACTTCTTGAGAACTGGGAGATGGACGATAAAACGGTCATGACTGGTATGATTGATCCAGATGGCAGTATCGGGCCAATTGGAGGGATACCTGAAAAAATAGATGCAGCTCATTCAGTTGGTGCAACCCGTTTTTTAATACCTGAAGGCCAAGAGACATATACCGAACAAGTAGTAGAAACTGTGCAAGGAATATTTGGACCTCAGCTAGTAACAAGGCAAATAACCAGAAATGTGACTGATTATGCTATGGACAATTATGGAATTGAGGTAGTAGAAGTTGCAGATATTGATGATGTTATGCTCTACTTCACGGGTCATGAAATACCTATTCTACCCACAAATAATAGTATTTCAACAGAACAATACATTGATTCCATGAAGCCCCTTGCAACAACCCTTCTTCAACAATCAACAAATCTTTTAGAAAATGCAAGTGATGCACTTGCATCAAATAATGTGCCAAACACATATCCTCGATACAAAGATCAGTTAACAGAATATCTTGATAGTGCCCAACAAAACATTGATGACTCACAATCATGGTTTGATAAAGGGTTATATTATACCAGCACGAGTAAATCATTTCAATCATTGATAAATTCTCGATTCGTTCTCTATGCCAGTAACTATTTCAATGCATCAGATAAAAAAGCATATCTTGAAGGACTCCTAGATCAAGCAACAAGATATTACAATTCACAAAGCAGTCTTGCCAAAAATTCTGAAATAAAAGGAGCTATATCACTTCAATGTGTAGGAGCAGCGCAAAAAAGAGCATCAGAAGCCAGTTCCTATCTTGAATCTGTTAATTCAAACATTCAAAGTAATGATTTCTTTAATGCCATCTATCAAATAGCATTTGCAGAACAACGAACGGAAAGTATCGGATGGTGGCTTAATCTTTCAAGCTACTTTGACGAAGTACCAGGCATTACAAATAATCAAGTTCAAACCCTAGCAGAAAATTACATTCAAGATGCTCAACAATCCATTACGTACACAGGAGTAATTCTCCAAGAAATTGGAACCACATCCAATCTACTCACCAGTGCAGAAAGCATGCTTAATTCTGCTAAAGATGATAAAAATTCAGGATTTTACGCAGCCTCATTGTTTGAAGCATTGGAATCACTTGCAAAAGCAAATCTAGGCTTAGAGCTTGTGGATGTAAACACCGTTGAAAAAATCCAGAGTAAACTTGATCGTGCAAATCAAAGTGCAAACGCCGGAATAAGTGAAAGTAGAATGCTTGGAATTGAACCTGTTCTTGCAGTTAGTTATTATGAATTTGCTGCAAGTCTTGTTAATGATAACGTGGAAAATGCATTATTTTATTATAAATTCAGTGATTTTATCACAGGAGTTCTCACCTTTTCAAATGGATATACAGCAGAGCAAGGGTCTCGATATGTGGGTATTCCATCATATTCAACAAATCTTTGGAGTTCAAGCTTCACAAAATATCAGGACTTCTTCGTCATGTATGCTTTTATCGGTTTTTTCGGTGGTCTTGCAATAGGCATTTTACTTGGTGTGAAAGGATGGAAAAAATATAAAAATAAAAAACAACAATCAGATATCATTGATTGGTCACCCCGTAGTATCAGTCCCTTTAATCAAACCAAAACAAATCAAACGCATCATTCTTATAATTCAATACCTAAGACGATAAATGATTATTTCAAAAACCAAAATCAATAAAAACCAATGTAAAAGATAGATGAAAAAGACCAAATAATACTATCTTTTTTCCTTTTTTTATGAAACCTGCAATTGGCATCCTTAAATCACCTCATATTATTGTATCAAAACCAAAGGATGTTGGTCGATTATTTCAAAAGAGTCAATTTGGTCAACCAACCGCTGAGAATTACTTAAAATTAAACTATATTGAATCAGCATTTCTCCTTGAAGAAGAAAAAATAATAATTTACAAAGATGATAAAACAATTGATTTTGCAGCCCTTATATCAATTGCAATTAAGGATGATGAATTATTCGAAGATAAATACCTTGTCTTTAGAGAACTCCGAAAAAGAGGTATCCAAACAAGAATCGCAAATCAAGATGAATTTACTTTTGTATGTACTAAAAAAGATAATGATTTTGAGGATGAGAAAACATACTATATCTGTGTTTTTTCAGAACGGCAAAAACCATCTCTTTTTCAATTAAAACAATTAATTACTGCAGCCGAACGCTTTCATGGATTTCTTTGGATTGGTATTGTCGATGAGGAAGGAGATATCACCTATTATGAAACAAATATCGTTTTTCCAAAAGGAGAAAACAAGCATGGGAGCTATAAGCCAGCAATTGGTGTTTTTTTATCAAATAGAGTCTTAATTTTTGAAGAGGAAATCGGGAAAAGATTACATACCAATGAGTTTTTTGGAAGACCATTTGCAGATGGACTGCAATTATCTCATGTCGAGGCGTTATATCTAATGAACAATGATATGTTAACTTGTGTTGATCCTGCACAGGATAAAATCATTTCAAAGGAGGAATTTATTCAAAAAGCATCTCAAAAACAAGTTGATCTTCCACTCAGATATCAAGTGTTTATGGATTTAAAGAAACAGGGTTTAATAGTAAAAACAGGATTTAAATTTGGCACACATTTTCGAGCATATATGAAGGAGCCATTTCGAAGTCATGCGGAATATATTATTCATGCAATTGATGAATCATATGAAACCCAATGGTCTGAAATAAGTCGAGCTGTTCGCCTTGCTCACGCAGTTAATAAAACACTTCTTTTTGCACTTATCACAGATCAAGAAAAACCACAATATATTAGCCTACTTCGTTTGAGACCATAATTGCCATAACGTATATATATTGTAATAAACTTGTAGTCATCTCTATCAAAGGTGAGATAAATGTTGCAAATCCGATGGCATGGTCATTCTTGTTTTCAAATCACCAACGATAAAACAATTATTACTGATCCTCATGATGGAAAATCAATAGGAATACCTACTCCCCCAGTTCAAGGAGATATTGTGTTGGTTTCTCATGATCATTTTGATCATAATAGTGTAAAAACTGTTGAAAAAGATCAAACAAAAGTTATCACAGATGGAAGAAAAAGAACCATCGATAATATGACCATAAAAGGTTACGGTACCTTTCATGACGAACATCATGGTGAAAAAAGAGGGCAGAATATTATCTTTAAATTTACTATTGATAATGTTACGTTTTTACACCTTGGCGATCTGGGTCATATCCTTGATGATGAAACCGTGCAGCAGATCGGGGAAATTGACGTTCTTTTTATACCGGTTGGTGGGACTTACACCCTTGATGCAGAAAACGCTTGGAAAGTGGTGGAAAAAATCAAACCAAATATCGTCATTCCAATGCATTATAAAATCGAAGGATTATCCCTTCCAATTGCACCAGTGGATGATTTTTTAGACATTGCGAAATATCATATTCTCAGAGTTGGTAATGAAATAGATATTGAAAAAGATGAATTTCCAGAAGAGCCTGAAATTTGGGTATTTACCTTATAACTTGTGTTATTGATCAAAGACTTGAGGATTAACACAATTAGGTGGAATTTTTCCTTCTAAACCGGCAATCATATTTTTCGCAGCCATAACTGCCATGCCAGTTCTTGAAGCGGTTGTCGCTGATGCAGAATGAGGCGTTAGGACTACGTTTTCTAATGTAATCAGCTCTGGGTGAACCTTTGGTTCCTGTTCATAAACATCGAGGCCTGCACCAAATATCTCTTTTTCTTTTAACGCATCTACCAAGGCTTTTTCATCGACCACTGGCCCACGAGATGTATTGATTAAAACCGCGGTTTGTTTCATTTGTTTTAATTCACTACTGGAAATAAGATGATGCGTGCTTTTTATCAGTGGAACATGTATTGAGATAAAATCTGACTGAGTAAGCAAATTCTGAAACGATACTTTTTTTGCATCTAGTTTTTCTTCAAGAATCTTATTTTGTTTTTGATCAGTATAAAGAACGTTCATCTGAAATCCCTGACTTTTTAACGCAAATGCAGTACCAATTCTTCCTGCACCTATGATACCCAAGGTTTTTCCCTGGATATCTAAGCCGTGAAGGAGCATGGGATCCCACCCTTTAAATTTGCCATCTCTGGTGAATTTATCACTTTCTACAATCCTTCGAGAAACAGAAAAAAGAAGAGCCCAGGCCATCTCAGCCGTTGCATCTGTTAATACCCCTGGCGTGTTACTCACAGGTATTTTTAAATTGGTGGCAGCCTTTACATCAATATTGTTAAATCCCACTGCATAATTAGCAATCATCTTTAATTTTGGCTCAGAATTAATTATGTCCTTGTCAATGGTATCAGTTAAGAGACATAACAGACCATCTTTACCTTTTACTCCTTCGATTATTTCGTTTTTGGTAAGTACTCTATTATGCTGATTTACTTCGATATCATGTTTTTCTTCTAATAAATCAAGACCTTTTTTGGGAATGGCACGTGTAACAAAAATATTCATCTAATCAAACCCGTTTATTATTTTTTAATAGATTAAATAATTGATATGCTCTAGTGTTAAAAAAAGGTATTTATAAAAAAAATAAAAAGAAAAAAGAATAATGGAATAGATTAAATGAATTCCATAAGCTGATCGATAATTTCTTGCTGAGAATAAAAGGTCAGTTCATTATCCTGATTTAGCATTCCTTCTGCAATTAAAGACCATTGTGAATAGCTATGATCACAATCAGGTTTTGCAAATATTTTAACCGTTTCATTTATACCCATTTTTTCATCGAAATTAGCTGGAACATATGCTCTAACTTCCACCTTATCAATATTTTCAATATAATATTTCTCAGATAATACTGATTTATATTCCATGGTAAGGTTCTCATCATAGACCCAATCAGTCCAAGTAGGCTCAACCGTTTCATTGATCAAACGATCCAAAGCAGGCGGCTCAATAGTTGGATCTTCAACTGCATTAACATCAACTTCAAAGGTGGGTAAATAAAAATTCTTCCAATCATCTTGATCATATGGTGGCCCATTACTTCCATCTGAGTAATCAGCAAGTGATTTATCCCAGATATAAAGATAGTTCATTACACTATAGTAATCTCCCCATTTATCTATATATTCTTGTTTTGCCGCTCTTCCGTTAACAAAGGTAAGATTATCATTTCCCTGGAACGTCCAAGGTGCAATACCTAATGAATGACCAAGTTCATGCATCGCAGCCGCTGCGAGAACAATGCGCTGTGTTCTTGGCGTAAATGCACCTCGCTTGAAGTAAATCTTGTTCAGACTACTGTCGATGACAATGGTATCATATTGGTTATATTGTGAGGGAATACAAAATCCTGCATCATGACCCACTACTACATATCGAAAGATACCTTTCCTTGAATCATCAAAATTATTTCTATAAAATTGAAGCATAATTCCTGAATCCTGAGATACTACATCATAATGAGGAACAAGTTCTCCGCCGCCATTTGTTTTAGAATTCGGCCAGCCATTATCAATATATAAGTTGATGCCATGTTGTGCAAACCGTTCGATCATTATCTCAGATGATGCATCATGAAAGACATGAGCTGGATCAAGAAAGCCCCCTTTTTGCATTCCATCAACTTCTAAATAAATATCCTGTTTGTAAGGATCTGAAAAATATTGCTCTATTTGATATTCTTCAATATTTTCAATGCCATCAATATCAGGATCTAAATGTTCATGATCATTCCATGTAAATGGATCATAACCCCATTTCCATTCCCAGCTGGTTGGAATGCCATCGTGATCCGGATCATTCATCGAGTCATCGATCTTTGGATGTGTATGAAGTACATTTACTTCAGTCCAATAGGGTATTCCATCATGATCATAATCGGTTTGATAGATTTTAAACCATACCTCATAGTTATCCCCAACATAATGACCGTACCCGTCATCATCCATGAAGTAATCGTCTCCAGTCCATCGGCCGGTTCGGAAATTATAGGTCATATCTATTGTTTCTTTTACCACGTCTTGGGTTTTTAGTCCAAGAAGACCACTACTTTCTCTTTCTTTAATAGTTATTACTACATCAACAGTTGGTTGTTCTTCAGCAATATCTTCTTGAATCCTATTTTGTTGATAATCATCTAGCATTGTGTCCCAGGTAACAAACAATTGCTCATTACTTGCTCCACCTGCTGCACTCACATCTTTACTTATAAATGTATTATCATCTCTTTTTACCTCATAATAGAACGCGGGAGGATTGTCCCAAGCTGAACCTCGAGTCATTACCGCATCAATAATATCTCGATTACGAATTCTATTTATCTCCACAATGAGAGCCTGATTAACCTCAGGACTGATTTGATCATCAACGATTATCTTTTCTGGAACTGGCTTTTTATTGGATTCAACTGGCCCAGTCCAATAGATAAAATAAACACCAGAAATAATTATTATAATAATAATAAAAATTGCTGCACCTATCATGAAATTGTTATCGTTTCTTTTTTGTATCATCGATTCTTCCCCAAGAAGTTTCCTATGGTATAATATAGTTATCTATTTATATAAAAATGTCGGTCATAATTATTAATGATTAACTATTCTAGTATCTATATTATATTGATTGAATAATTTTTACCATCAATTTATTTAAAAAATACTCACAACTCATTTTTTTTCCAGATAAAAAAATTGATTCATTGATTGATGCAATCTCGGTTTTTTTATGGTTTTTTAAACTTTGAAGCATTGATGATTCGTTCCTCTTTGTATCTTCGATTACCTTTTTTGTAATTTCAATCATATGATTTATATTTAAATCAAACCCCATTTGATTTGCAATCACTGTTGATTCAATACAAATTTTTTCAACCAAAGCAGTAAGAATCGGATTTTTCATAAGATGGCCATTTTTAACTTGAAAAATTGCAGTTAACGGGTTAATGCTTGAGTTCACAATAGCTTTTTTCCAAATATCCCTTTGGATATGTTCACTAACATCATTTGATATTCCCACCTCGTTTAACACCTGAGAAATCTTTCGTATGCGATCTGTTTTATTCCCATCCAGTTCGCCAATAATTGTATCACCCTTTCCAGTATGCTGAATTAACCCAGGTCCTTTGAATACTGCCCCCCAGCTGGTGATCCCTGCTATGATATTTTTTTTTGGAATATGTTGTATTAAGTCATCAATATTGGTCAGTCCATTTTGCAATGAGAAAACAATGGTGTTTTTTGAAAGAGAAGATTTTATTTGTTTGGCTGCATCTAAAGTATCAAATGATTTAACCGTTAGAATAAGCAGGTCTATGTCATCATTAATGTCATCAATGGTTTCAAAAAATAATAAAGATTTGTTCATTTTGGTTTTTCCAGTAATCGTAAGTCCTTTACTCTGTACAGCTTGTACATGATCCTTTCTAGCAACACATTTCACAGGATGCTTATTAGATAAAATTGCCCCAAATAATGAACCGATTGCCCCTGCCCCATAAATGACAATATTCATATAGCAATTCCTTTCTCAATCATTTCCTTTTTAACCTTTTTTTTATCAAATGAAATCAAGGGAGTTAATACTGGCAATTGATGATTACATTTCAAATAAGTAATCTTATTTATTATTTCGTCCGGTGAATCATATATAACATATCCAACACAGAGTGCATTGCATTTGTACTTTTTTATTATATGATTCATTTGATCGGTTCTAGAATTGTTCTCTTTTATAATTATTTTTGATGGAGCATACCAATTATGAAGAAATAATTTTAATTGCTCAGTTATTTTTGGATTACTAATAAAAAAAATTACTTTGCATCCACGTTTCATAAGATACCATGAACTTAGAATATCATTAACATTATCAATAATTGCTATTATTTTTCCTTGTGTGCCAAGTGGCATACCACCAGGACCTGCTATTTTATTTTTAAATAGATATATCTTATTGTCTCTTATTTCAATAAATAATTCAAAATCTGGATTAGTTAAATCCACTGAAAAGTTCTTTTGATTCTGAATATATGCACCAATCTTCACGGCAATATCCTGGCTTGTAAACTCATGAGTACCTGATCTATTAACCCGAAGAGCGAATGATTGTCCTTCAGATATGGATTCATTAACAAGATTGAATGCTTCTTTTGCTGCCAATTTTAAATCTAATTCTATTTCAAGTACTGGACTGCAAGATGTTACACCAAAAATTTTCGTAATGATCCCTAACGCTTTTTGAATTTTTTCAGTTTGAACGAAAACTCTACCTTGTACCTCTCTAAGAGAATATGAAATATTATTTTTCTCAAGACCATTTTTTATATTTTGAACTAATTTTCGTTCAAATGATCTACGAGTGACCCTTCCTTTTAAAGCAATTTCTCCATATCTAATAAGAATACAATTTGATTTCACTAGGTAATCGATAGGAGAAATCTTATACATTAATATTTTGTAAAAGAAACTAAAATAATAGAATGAATGACTTAAAGAAAAAAAATTTATAAAGATGAATTGGTAAGTTCATAAAATAAGCCATTCCAAATAAATAAATGATTTTGACAAGTGATTTTTCGTTTCATCACTACTATATTTTCTATGTATAGGTATAAAAGGCTTGTTTAACAGCTATTACCGATTTTAATAAAAATCATAATGAATAGGAATAGTTGCGTCAATCATTTTATATAATTGATGAAATATTTAATAATTGATAATGATGAAAGTTACTAGATACGTCTGTTTAGGACTTGTCATGTGTTTTTTTATATCTATTAATATTTCATCAGTTATTGCTTGTAAAGATATCATAGTTATGGATGATGTAACCGCAGGTGATTTTAATCTTCTTTTAAAGATTCGTGATCCTAGTCGTGCTGATTATCAAACTCTTACCATTGTCCCAAAGGGCTATACCTATACTTATCATCATCCCTGGACTGGGAAATCAATGGAATTTGAAGTGGATCATAAAATGATTTGTGTAGCATCAAAAGATGATACGCTTCCAAATATTATGAAAGCAGGGATGTGTTTTACTGATGCAGGCCTTGCTTTTGGTGATGCTGATACTGTTTCAAATTGGAAGAATCCTACTCGATATGCATGGGATGATTTTGATTGGATACGATACGCTGCTCAAACGGCAAATAATGAAGATGAAGCTGTTCAGTTATTAACTGAAGAAGTGGTAAAGAAACTTCACGCACCAGGTGTACCGGAAAATCTTTTTGTTGTTGGACCAGAAAAAGGATATGTTGTTGAGGCAGATGTTATTCATTATGATATTATTCCAGTTGACGACTATGTGGTGATGTCAAATTATCCAAAGAACATTTGGAGAAAAACCTTTTTTTACCGTGCAATTGGTCCATCATTTGACGCAACCTTTGATGGAGATGTAAGAAAAGGAAGAACAATTCGACTGGGATTTGGTAGCATCTTTGGCATTCGAGTTCTTGATATTGGGGATGGTTATATTGATGTCAAACAAGTTCCTCTACAGTTCAGTAAGGATAATATCCAAGGGAAACAATTTGATGGTTTGACCGGAACAAGGATTTTTGTTAATGAATCCGCAAAAGTGGGTTTTTACTCTGTTACATTACAAAATATTGAAGATAAAAAAGCAAGGATTTCTATATCATTTGAATACACAGAATGGGAACAATTGATGAAAAATCAAATAGATCCGGAACTTGGAAAAATTGATGTATCAGATTTAATGAACTGGTCTCGATTGCATAGTGATGATTTACATGGTCTGAGAGGAATGTGTGATGAAAATGAAGCGTTCCAATATGAAGGAGATATGATTTTTAAGATACCTTCTCAATATTATACGCTTCTCAGTGAAGGATGGTTTTCACCAAATCATGCCTGCTCTTCAATTTATGTTCCCGTGCATATATGTGACTCCGACATTCATGAACCTTATAAAACAGGTGATGCGGCTGCAGTGTCTCTTTCTCTTTTGCAGGAATATGGTCATGGGTATTTTTCAAATACATTTCATGATGTTGAACAGGTTTTTATCACAGAACTTGGTAGAATGCAGCCAAAAATTAATACATTAATTGAATCCTCTGATGATGTATCATTATTTCTAACCACATCAGATATAAGTATGCAAAAACAAGCATATCTTCTGGAACAAATGTATTTGAATTCAAATGATGAATCAAATCAAGAAAACGTACTGAATCAAATGGGAACTATTTGGGATGGAACCTATGATAATACGCTTTATAATCTACAACAAATATTCCACGAGGATACATACCAAACTATTCCAAATGAACTAATAGACATCATAGTATCAATTGTACAAACTCGCTTTGAACTATGTGAAATACTTCATTTACCAATTCAAATCTCAGAAGAGCTTTTTCAACAAGGAAAGCAGCTCATGCAAGAAAATCAATACGAAAAGGGAATGAACGTTCTTCTCAAATCATATCAAATAAGCGATAGCATACTTCTAAATCAAACGGTACCTCCAAGTATCAAAAGTAATATCAATGAATCATATCAAACCAATAGTATAGGTATAATTGGATTATGTCTTGGATTGTTTATCATCTCAGTTGGTTATAAAAGAAAGAAAAGATAATGTTTTAATATTAATCTGGTAAAATCCGAATATCATAGGTATAATATTCATATGTTGCAGATACATCAATAGGATTTCCTTGATCTTGCAAGAATTTTAAGAACCGAAAGATTTTTTCACCAGGTGTAACGGTAACCTCTAAATGGAAAAATCCATTATTTTTTTCCTGCATGATTGATTTTACTTCTTGTTCTGCTTCACTAGTGGTATCTGCAAAAACAATGAAATCTTTTGGTACTGAATAAATGTCATTAATAAACGTTTGTTTTCCGGATCCTATGCTTGAATAATTATTAACCTGTATTCCAACTTGTAAGGATGCTTCTAATGTATCAAGCCCTTTCGACCCATCCAGACCGTAGCTATGATCATCAGTCCATTCAAGAGTGGTTTGTACTTGTGTTAATACAGAATCAGCAGGTGAATGGATAGCATAATTTTTTGAATTGAGCTGGTTTTTTGTGATAAATAGAGCGTTGTAAATATCAAGGGAATCAGTTCTTTTTGTCCAAGTTACCTGATATCTATTATAGATTGGTCTATTGACATCTATCATTGCTTCTCGATAAGCATAGTGACCTGCGGAATCATTAAAAAATAATCGAATAGTATATACTCCTGGTTCTTGATAGGTGTGAGTTACCGATTGACCTGTTGCGCCATTTCCATCACCAAAGTCCCATTTGAAAACAAAGGGTTGCTCCAGAATAGTGAAAATATCATAGTATGATGCTTTAAAGGTAACTTCCTCTCCTGCAACTGCAGAATATGGAGTATTTATACCTACGTTTACCATAAGGTCATTAGGTACGTAATCAATGAAAAATTGAATGCCCTTTTCAGAGTCGTTTCTTAAATCATAACAATAAGCACCTGAATATATGATTTGTTCATCGGGTTGTGTTAGGTTCATAATTATTATTAATTGATTGTCATAAATAGCGTAATCATCTGTATATCCTCCTGTTGTTGTATGGCAGGTATGATTTGAGTAGCGGAAATAATATGTCTTAATTGTTGTTTGAACAATGCCATAATAAAAGACAGATCTTCCTTCTTTTTGAGGATTGCTTGAGGAATTTAAATCGTTTTGGTTTATAATATGGCCTTTTGGATTCATATTAAGAATTACGATCATTTTATTGTTTTTTGAATGAAGGAAAATAGTAAAATTTGCGATATCACAATCGGGATTTTGAGTTTTGACAAATGTGGTATTATTCTCATTTATATTATTTGAGTACATCACGTCTTTTAAATCATCAAATTGTATCTTAAGACTATCAGCATCTACACGTATTATGGCTTGTAATCCAACCACCAACAACATAACAACAACAATCATTACTAATCTGGGTTTCATTATACACCCTCCAATTATTTGATATCTATTCTTGAAATTTAAAAATTACTATTATATTAAAAATAATATTCAGAACATAATAAAAAACAAAGAATATTTAATTTTTAATCGTGTTCTTTATTTTTTGAACGCAATCTGTTTTTTCTTTCAATTTTTGTATTGATCTTATTGCGATATATATGCACATGATTTTTATCTCAATATACCCCTATATTTCATGTGGAAAGAATGGTTTTTCTCCTTAATTTTTAGTGGATGAATCCATTTGCCACAGGCCAAATGTGTTTTTTTCGGTGTCAAGAAGAATGGTTAAAAAACCAAAACCAGAAGCGATTGTTTTTGGCAAAAGTATTCTGCCCACTGACCCTTCATCTTTTTTCACATATTCATCAATAAATGAAACATCTATATAGTTGACAATTCCTTGATTTTCTTGTTGCCTTTTCCCACTCTCATGCCTGCTGCTTTCTCCCCTTCTTCATCATTTATTGAAATCGTATAATCTTCCATCGGTCCAGAAGCCCAATGAATATCTCAATTAAAACAACTGTTTATAGAAAGTTAGGCCGTCTTAATGTCATAATCGAGCACATCAAAATGTACTATCTTTGATATGCTATCATACCCACAAATTTTTAGAAATATAAATGTTAAAATCATTATATCTTATTTTTTAAAATAACATTAAAAATAAAAAAAGAATTTTATGATATGGTAGTTGGTAATCCAAATGATTTCCAAGCGGTTATTCCTCCGACCATATTATATACTGTGCCCTCAAACCCATTGTCAACTAGGATTTGTGCTGATAGTGCAGTTCTCCTTCCAGTTCTACAGTAAATAATGATCCATGAAAAGATTTAGTAATACTCCTGCATTTTTTATTGGACCCAGACCCTCACTTGTAAACTCATAAGGAAACCAACGTATCCAATCATTATTATCTGGTAGTAGTATTCTTTCATTAACATATTCATCTATTCGCCTGACATCTATAGGGATTTGAACACCATCATCAGATGTGTTCATCATTTCCCAAGCTTAAGCCGGAGTTATATCAATATACCCTGTTTGTGTTGTTTTCATCTCTGGATGAAATTGTCCATTATATGCATCTTGTTGATATGCTGATCCAAAGGGTACCATTAACATGATACCAAGCATTGATAAAATTAGTATTTTTTTCATGATAAACCTTCCTAATTAACAATTGTTAATTATTTTATTAATATTTTTTCTACATACCAAAAAAAGAGTAATATAGTAAAAGAACAAATCAATAATTAAAAATCTCTATTATGAATTTATACTAGCAAAATATAGATGCTAAACCTTTCATTCTTTTTGAATATGTAATCCTGTAAGCGATGATACATATTCAACTGATTCTTCAAAAATCGACCGATCACTAAGATATTCTTCAGAGTTGTCCCGTATTATCAGAATCCATTCCCGCATTTTTCTTCCCATTGGCTCAAAAGGAAATATTACCTTATTATCTATCAATTTCTTCACACGAGATTCAGGAAGTTTTATACAAACACCATCCATAAATAAAGAGGAGAAAAGTTTTCCCCCTACATAATATGCTGGATGACCATACATCTTACCGGGTTTTACAAAAGGAATATCTAATAAAAATGAATCTAACACCACTTTATGGTTTTCCTTAAACTGAATATTACTTAATAATATCAGCTTTATGTTTACATTGCAATAAGTTATTTAAAGAAAGCATATACTATTTCATAATAAATTATTCGTTAAGAGGGAAGGAGAATATGAATAAAGAATCTTCAAAAGGAAATAATACCGTAATCACCTCAGATCAATATATTAGTGAATCTGGATTACAAGGAGGAAAAGCAATAGGCGAACACATAGTTTTAGCCTCATTTATCATCGGTATACCCTTTTTAATAATAGGATTAATTGCCTTAATAGCAATATTTTTTGATTATGATTTTCCAAAAAATGCCGCTACTATTATAGGATCCTTATTAGTCACTATCATTGGCTTTTTACTTGTGTTAGGTGGATTTACTATTTATAGAGAAAAACATAATATAAAAAATTATTCTCATAAATAATCTTTAGATACGATAAAAAGTATAAATAATTACGTTTTACTCAATATTCATACATTATCTTTTAATATATCTTCTTTCGACATAAAGCCCTATTGGTAAACTAAAAATCCATAGAGTTACTGCATATAATGGATTAATAAATGAAATAGGTATTGATAACAAAAAGATACTTGGAGAAAATAAAAGTCGTAAGGTTAATATTAGAATAAACTTTGAATTAAGAGTCTCATCTATTAAACGATACTTAAGGGATGCATGCAACCATATCAGGCACATGCTAATTCCAGTGGAAAAAAGAATTATTGCATATATTATCACGGCCATCTGTTGAGTTGGATATTTTCCGATTAAATCATTAGGAAAAGGAACTAATATAATAAACATAAGAAAGAGAAGATTAAGGGAAATAAGTCCTCGATCATATCGTTTAATTAACTACATCATACGATGATAACTAACCCAATAGCTTCCAACAATAAAAAAACTTAGAATTAAATTGATAAATTTAGGCGCAAGTCCGATAATTGCATTATTTAGTTGAGATGAAATTAATTGTTCCTCTATTAATGGAACTCTAATATCAATAGCTAATATAGTAATTGCAATAGCGAAAACTGCATCACTAAACATCAATAGTTTTTCAACACTGAAGCCTCTAGGACTTGGTGGTTCAACATTTTTTAGATTCTTATCCACTATGATAGTATTTTTTATAACAATATAAATTCTCTTATTTTCTCTTTAAGTTATTAGCATAAGATACTGACGTATGTAAAAATCTAATTCATCTAAATATGCAGGGGAAGGGATTTGAACCCGAGTTTACTGGTAAATCTACCCTTGT
>CAZWQV010000001.1:0-109584 GCA_964636235.1 uncultured Thermoplasmatales archaeon | reverse complement strand
AGTTTATAAAAATTACAAAAAGGGTGTTCTATTAAAATACAATTTAATTAATATATATGATAAAAAACACAAATACTAGTGATTGAAATCAGACTATTTTTCTAGTAAATTAGTTCCATTACTCTCTTTTTTAATGGGATATCCAATTCTTTTAAAATAATTATTTATACAAATAACTTTGCAATACAAAGTATTATATAGTACAAATTACTTATATACGATAGTGATTTCAATGATTGAAAAAATAGACTTGAAAAAAATTGAGAAACAAACATATCAATTTACCTTCACTGACGGTCTTTATGATATGGCATATGGATCTTTATTATTCTTCATTGCTATTGCTCCCATTTTAAGAGAGATTCTTTATCCTAGCTACATAATTTTTTTGATTTTACCTGCCTCTTTAATTCTTATTCTTGGAAAAAGATTTATTACAATACCGCGAATTGGAATTGTTAAATTCAATCAAAACAGAACAAAATCCCAACATAAATTAATGCTTTTAATTGCTATACTTGTACCAATAACAATTATAATGGTTATTCTAACCTTTCTAGGCATTTATAATATCAGAGTGGGAGGATATATAGTGCCCGTAGCTGCAGGATTATTTGCTCTCAGCTTACTAAGTTTAATAGCATACATTATGGAATATTCACATTTTTATCTCTATGCTGTTTCAATTGGACTTGGTATTCCTTTAGCAGAATTATTAGAACCTCTCTTTGGGGAACCCCTAGATTACATATTTAGTTTTGGAATATCAGGTACTTTGATCCTTATCTATGGCATAATTACTCTTATTAAATTTATAAAAAAGTACCCAATACCTAACGAGGAGATTTCTAGTGTCAAAGGATAAAAATAACACATTAGATGAGATTTATACTCTGAATTCTATTGATAAGTTAATTCATGAACCAGCTCGATTAAACATTATGACCTATCTTTATGTTATTGAAAGTGCTGATTTCCTGTTCATAATGCGACAGACTGGATTAACATTTGGGAATCTATCTTCCCATATGAACAAACTTGAAGAAGCCGGATATATTGAAATCATTAAGGAATTTGTTGGGAAAAAACCCCATACCATGTTAAAATTAACTGAAAAGGGACGTAATGCATTTGACGAATATAAAAAACAAATGAAGCAGTTCTTTAATGAGCTTTAAAATATTATAAAATTAAAAAACCGTATTCAAGATAACTATTCTGTGTAATTGAATTTAATTATTTATAATGTTTAAAAGCTTCAATAACAGGCATGGAAAATCCCATAAATGAAAAAAAAGAGTAGGGATCTATGCGATAAAATTGATATCTTCAGGTTCTGAAAGGGAAATTTTGCATATCTAATACATAATTAGCATCTATTCCTAACATTTTTTCCGTATTATGATCTGATTGATGCTGAACATTTATAGTAGATATACTATCAGTTTGTAAGCAGGGTACGATTAATAAAAAAAGAATAAACATGGAACACAAATTTTTCTTCATATGGTAAAAATCTAAAATAATCAGTATCATATATAAAAAATATGTATAATTTTAGTAACTTCTTTTTTTTATATTATATTTCAAACAATAATAAGGAACGGAAAAATTGTCAATCATCTATTGATTAAGCATGTTTTCATAGAGAGAAATTAATTGTTTTCCAATTAACTTTAAATTGTTTTTTTCTGCTAATTTTCTAGCATTTTTACTAATCTTTTCCCTTAACTTTTTATCATTTGTTATTACATCAAGATGGTTAATAAAATCAGCATCATTTTTACATTTCAAACAATTTTCTTCATGGACAAGCCAGCCGTTATAAACTGGTAAATCTCTAATTATCAATGGAATTCCGAAACTTGCTGCTTCAAGGATAGCAATTCCTTGATTTTCTTCAAATGATGGGAATAAAAAAACATCAAAAGAATGATAGGTTTTCTTGATATCCTCAACAAATCCTAGAAATTCAACATTGTTTGGTTTATCAATGGATTTCACATTAAAAAGTAATCGGTCATGAATTGCACCTGCCCATTTAAATTGATAGGTTGGAAATGCTTTTGCTACAGTACAAAAAGTAATAACTCCTTTTCTTTTTGTAACATATCCAACAGATCCAATGACCTGTGGTGAGTCTATTTTATTGTTCTTTTTCTGAAAATCATTTAAAAAAAATGGATCCACTCCATTACTAACAACTTCAATTGGCTTATTTACACCATAATTTTTAATTAAATTCTTGGTATATTCCGAAGGTGCGATTAGCAAATCTGCAAGGGAATAATACCAAGACAAATAACGTCGTAAAAAGGAAGATACTTTTTTTCCAAAAGAATACGTTTCTATAAAATCTTCAACAGTTACATGTGTACTAATCACAATTTTTTTCTTTTTCTTTTTTGCCCATATTGCGTAAAAAGCTGATTGAGGAACCGGACATTCGAGATGTAAAATATCAAAATAACCTTTTAGGGGATGTGAGCTATAATCAAGATGATGTAAATTAAAAGCTTGTTTTTTATGCTCATACGCTGTTTTCATTCCCCCCATCTTCATTGGTTGGATAATACTTGGATATAAACATATTTTCATTTAGTAATCGATTGATATTATTTTTATACAATTTTAAGATTTCGAGAAAATCAACGAAGGATGATAGATACTGACTTATGTTCTTGAATCATGAATTATATGAAAAATTGGATTACCTTATAATAAAAAATTATTGGAAAATTTTGATGTAGTTAGAAAAACAAGTGATAATTTGAGTAAAGAATTTTCTAATATATGTTCATAAAAAACATAAATTTTAAGTAATAATTATTTTTTGATAATTTTAATGCTAACCATTGAAATTGCCAATCTTATTGCTTTTATAATATTTATCATCTGCATAATCGCTTATGGCATAAAATTACAGGTTGGAATGAAGCATCCTGCCTCATCAAAAAGAGGTCTTTTGAATATTTTCTATCAATTATGGGTAAATGCGATGGCTGATTCAAAAAATAAAATTGAAGCTATCCAGACAATGCGAAATTTGATTATGTCAGTTACCTTTCTTTCTTCAACCATGCTGATTCTTCTTGGTTTATTAATCCAATCATATACAAATGGGGTCGATGATATGTTGATTAATTTTTCAGTCGTTTCATCAACCATTGTTGTGCAATATAAATTATTATTACTTTTTGCTGTCCTTATTGTTTCCTTAATAATGTTTTTGCTCTCATTACGACACATGGTTCGATTTTCTATACTTATTGGAATTCCAATTCCAGATATCGAAGAAACAGGAAGCAATCAGATACAAACAGAAAAAAAAGATACATGTAATTTGAATGCAAAAGCATTACAATCAGATATTTTTTTAAAAGCGATGACCCGGTTTACGATTGGAATTAGAGGAGTGTATTATGTTGTTGCTATTTTATTATGGTTTATTAGTGCCTATGCATTTATGATAGCAACGATTCTTATTACCTATATCCTCATAAAATATCATGATATTAAAACTCCTTGTTTAGATGAAAAAACAGTCATATGAAATTTCTTTTTTTACCAATCAAAATATTCAAGTGTGGGCGTATGTTTGTTATCTGGTATTAATACTTGATTTACACTACCATCGAGATTTATAAGTGAAAGACGATGATCTATACCAAGTAAAGTGTTTGTTCCGGATAAAATAAATTCATTGTCAATGTAAAGAATTTTATTACCATTTGCTGAAAAAACAGCCAGTTGAGCAATATAATCTGAATATGTTATCTGTTTTGTATTTCCCTCCAAATCAACAATATATGCATTCCATGGGATTAATTCATCCCAATGAGTGATAAACGTTGTTGTATCTGCAATATCAAACCAAGGTCGAATACCTGCGTAATGCATATATGCAATAGCATCGCTATTGGGGCTCCAGCTGGGATCATGATCTGATTCCCATCCTTTAGTAGTAGTCAATCTCTGTATATTTTCACCATTACTATCCATGACATAGATCTCTTCTCGTGCTTCTTGTTGAGTGTGGCGGGTTGATTTAAATGCAATTTTTGCTCCATCTGGAGACCATTCAGGATCATTATCTTCCCATTCGGAAAATGTCAATCGTTTCAAATCTGATCCGTCAATATTGCATGAAAAAATATCTGCTGTTGCGGATGGATTACCATCTGTATCTTGAAATGATCCAAAAACAAGTTTTGTTCCATCTGGAGACCAATCGGGATGACCATCCAATACATTATTATTTGTTACTTGTGTTTCTTCTCTTGTTTCTAAATCAATAATGTATATCTCCCAACTAAGAAGATTCTCAGCATCTCCTGCATGAAATGCTACTTTTTTCCCATCAAATGATAAGGCAGGATTATTCTCATATCTATTGTTGTTTGTTAGCTGGTCGATAGTTCCATCTTTATTGAGAAGATACAGTTCACCCTGATCAGAATCGGCTTTAGAAATAAAAACAATTTTTTCATTTGATTGTCCCATCCAAATATTTGATTCGGCAATTGCTTTCCATGCAAGGTATCCCATTTTTTCAGTACCATTGCGATATATTAACCCTGAAGTATCTCCGCCTTCTAAATCATGCAGCCAACAATAACCAAACATATACAGGTTAATTCCTTGATCAATAGTTAGAGAACTTGAAAGATTCAATAAAAAATCATATTGGCCTTGTTCTCCTCCAAATGCGTCCAAACTTGACCATCCGATTTCACTGAAACCAAATGGTTTATTGTTAAAATAGTTAGATGCTTTTTTATAATAATCAAGTGGTATATCTGATGGCGTATTAATTGTTGGCAAAGCAAAAGGATACGTAGTAAATAGTAACAGATCTAATTTATTTTCATTGAAAAGAGAAAGTACATCTAGATCAGCTTCTCTATTTTCATTTACAATTTCTCTTGAAAAAACACAAAACACTTTTGTTTTTGGTTCAATTTTTTTTATTTCATCATAAATATCTTCATATAAACTAATGAAATATGTAAAACTATTTGGATTCTGAGGATCTGTACCATATACTTCATACCATCTATTTACTTCATTACCAATGGAAATATATGCAGGTTTTACGTTCTTTACAACATCTAAAACAGAGGACTTATATAGATTTCTCCAACTTGGATTTTGTAATGTAGCATCCTTTATTGAGGAAGGTGTTTTTAAAATGAGATTTCCTTCTGCATCCTTATCAATAAATGAAAAGTGAATGATTGGAAACATCCCATTTCCTCTTATAAGACCATCTAAAAAGGTTGTTCCCCACCATCCATCTAATTGCTCTGCATAATCCCAAAATCCTTCTGCACCCGTCCCAGAAGACCAAACAGGTACAAATTCAGCATAATTTGATATATCAGTATATACTTCCGATAAATCTTGATCGATACCAGGGGTTGGAAGTATACCCATGAAAAATCCTCTTTCAGGAATTTCTGGTTCGTCTATAGAATCAACACAACCTGCAAATGATAATATTAGAAAACTTGTAACAATAATTACACATAAAAAAGAATTATATTTTTTTTCTGTTCTCATTTAGCATCCTCTTTAAACGAGAATAGAGATGATAATATTAAATTATGCCATGCAATTTTATAACCCGATAGTATTTCAAAACATTTTATGATAAAATGAATAACTAAAAGTGTATAAAACTGAATTAGTGATTATTTGTGTCTTTTTTTTTGTTTAAATAATATCATGCGTTCGCGCATTTCTCGGATACGTCGGTCAACATGATTTTCAAAGCTTTGGGCCAATATTACTCCCCCTTTGTTTTTCTCTTTATTTAAATATTGCTATCTTAAAGGTGATAAAGTATTAATAAAGTTTTCGAATTGTTTTATTTTATCAAAAATTTATCACTTAATAGATTAAATATTCTTATAAAATAAATTTAATATTAATATTTTATTATAATAAGAGTTACAAATGTAATTGTAGAAGAAAAATAATAAAGAATTCAACTTATGGATCTATATTGAATCCCATAAAAAGATCCACTTGAACCCAATAGTACGGTATCTTGATAAATATGAAAATCAGTAAGAATGGGTGTTGTAAAATAATTAGTTGATGCAGAAGTAATTGTTCTTCTTGGTGCAAATGACCATTCTTCCTTTCCATTTGATAAGGACATACAATACACATGACCATCGTCTGAGCCGAAAATAACTCTATTTTCGATAATGATAGGAGATCCATGAATTCCTGAAAGACATCTCTTCATCCATTGTATGATTCCAGTGGTTTCATTTACTGCATATATTGTCCCATCGTGTGAGCCAAAAACAAGGATTCCTTGAGAATGAGCCGCAGTTGTTTCGATTCCCCATCCAGTTTGAAAATCCCAAATCAATAATCCTGACGTTATATTAATTGCATACATATGTGAATCCCAAGAACCAATATAGGCAATATTATTGCTGATCAACGGTGATGTGGTAATTATGCCATTTGTTTGAAATTGCCAGTTGATAATCCCATTTTGTGGATTTATTCCATAAACAGATGTTCCTGAACAAACAACCAAAAAGTGATCAATTATTGAAGGAAGAATAATACTATTACCAAACATAATCTCCCATTTTGTAATGCCGCTATTGACATTAAATGCATAAAGATGTCCAGTTTCAGTTCCAACGAAGATGGAGTCGTTACCTATGATAGGAGGTGTAATAATTGTATCAATTTGTTTTTCCCCAATTGAAAACCATCCTAAATCAACCTTTTTTAATCCTTCCTGAGTACCAACAAATAAATAGTTATTCCAATAAACTGGTTTTACTGGTCGTTTTCCAATAAATAAATCCCATATTATGTGGCCAGTTTGCGCATCAACTGCGTATAAATAACCAGTTGAACTTGAACAATACCATGTTTTATTTACCAAAATGCTTTGTTGGCTTATATCATTATAGCTAAGATTTGTTTTCGTTTGCCATTTAATTGTAGGAGATGAACTTGTTGTAATTTGAGATGCAATGGGAGTATTTTCTTGATTTTCTGATTTACCAAAAACTCTTACCCAACCAACAGGCAGGATATCTTCCATTACAATCTGTGGTTTATCAAAATTGGCCATTGATAGTGTTTTCTGCTCAGGGCTACCGGTACAAACCCATAATCCATTATGTTCTACTAGATTGCTACTTGTTATTTTACAATCAGGTGAATATGTGGAGATTGGTTCTGTACTCATAATTTTTTTAACAACATCAACATCTATTGAACCATAGTATTTTTTCCCAAGTTCTTCAAAAGCAATATCTCTTGATGCTGGTATGTACCAAGGCATATGATACTGGTAATTGTCATATCCTAAGAAAACATGATAAAAAAGTTGTTGTATCATTAATTTCCAATCCATTTTTTCCCAGCGAACACCAAAATCCACTGGATTATTGCTTGACCATTGGAATCCATTTGTGGTACGTTCAATAGTTGCATCATGATATAATCCTAATTCATAACGAGCTATCTCTCCTGTTTCCGTATCTCCAATTAACCATACGGCATTCATTACTCCATCATTATTTGTCCGTAAATAAGAAATTACATCATCTATATTATTGGCATACTGTACCGCTTTTCTAGCACGTACTGCAAGTGGTAATCCTTTTTCATTCCAAATCCCTTGAGGAAGGGTTGTTTCAATAAAGACAATTCCTTTATTATTTTGATAAAAATCATGGTCGCTCCAAATATATCCTGGCGCACAACTCATTTGAAACCTATTTCCAGATGTGGGAATAACATCTAGAATAATATTCCATCTAATTGCAATATAATATGACCACCACCACATACCAGCCCCATCAACACTGCTCCACATTGAATTTGCGATTATGAGCTGTCCATCTGTTGTAGCATTTCCTGTTGCAATAAATGAACTACATTTATGTCTAAATGAAGATGGAGAAGTAGGAATGAAGGATGCGACAAAATCAGTTGAAGATACAGATGTAAATGATTCGATATCAGGTTTTATAATATCATAAAATGAAAATAAGGGATGAAATCCTTTTCTTATTTTTCTGTCAGTAATTTTTGATAATATTTCATACATTTCATTCGATGCAAGAACATCTTTATAAGTGACAGGATTGCCATGAATTAAACCACCATGATCTGTTATACCTGCTGCAATGCCTCTTATTTCTTCTTTATATTCAGATGGAAATTCATCCCAATACATATCATTTGCAAGATCTTTTATAAAATCCCACCATTTCGATGCGATTGTTTGATACTCTTGTTGGGATAAGCGTTCTCGGAAAGGTTTAATATTTGGATGATTGAGAATCATATTGCTCCAACGATTCATTAAATCGAGGATCTCCTCATATAAAAGATAACCATATTGATATCCTCTCTCATATGGATCACCTTTGATTTGTACATAAACCCAACCTTGGATAGGATAACGACTGCCCCCTTGAAAAGTCTGAATTGCTGCCTTTTCCTCACCTTGCATGTTGGTATCTAAAGGCAGAGCATATAGAGGGATTATAGAGGGAGAGAGCATAAGGAGAATAATTAGAAGGAATACAGAAATTTTTTTCATATCTTTATCTCATATTAATATATGATAGAGTTATTATATAAATGTTGTACTTTTTATATAAAAAGGTTAAAAAATAAGATCATACTGTTCTTGATTTGATAACATGGATGATTCGATAGAAGCAAAAAGAGAATTCAGATTAAAAATGAATGATCTCATTTTAAATAAAGGAGATATCAATATTAAACGTTTTTTTGCACTTGATTCAAGAGTATATAAAGATGGACATCTATCACAAAAAACAAAGGAGTTGCTTGGCCTTGTGGCTTCTACAGTTTTACGATGTAATGATTGTATTTTTTATCATCTTGATCAATGTTATAAACAAGGAATTACTGATGATGAACTCTTTGAAGCCCTCTCTATTGCATTAATTGTTGGAGGTTCGATAACCATTCCTCATCTTCGATTTGCTACAAATCAATGGGTAACATTAACAAGCGAATAGATTTATTTAAGCAATTGATAAAAATATTATTAACAAAGTGGGAGGGAGGTTGAGGGGATATCTAAAAAAAAGTTAGTGATAAGGAGGGATATCCCCTATACTACATTGTGAATAGCCTCTATGATGTCAGGAAGATGGCTTTTGACATCAACACTAGTAGGCAGTAATGATGATTGCAAAGGGATTTATAACATTTGTTATATTTCTCAAAATTTGGTACTTATACTAATATTGTTTAGACCAAGGTTTTTTATTTTAATGGTCATTATTTATAAATAAAATCCATGTAAATGATAATTTATTATTTTATCTCAAGACATGCTTAAAAATAACATAAATTTCGCTCTTTCATTAAGTATATAAAATTTTTTGTATTGTTTTTTTATTGTTTATATGTAAAAACATACCGAGTTGGTATTCTTCTTTTTTTACCCGTCCAGTAACCACAATTTGGACATTGATATTCTATTGTAACAACACCACCCCAAATGGTCAGATTTTTTACTTTTTTCAACGAATGATCGCAAACCGGACATCCCTTTAACATTTT
The DNA here is from genome assembly GCA_964636235.1 of uncultured Thermoplasmatales archaeon. Taxonomy (GTDB): domain Archaea; phylum Thermoplasmatota; class E2; order DHVEG-1; family DHVEG-1; genus EX4572-165. The sequence continues at coordinate 99,993 of CAZWQV010000001.1, read as the reverse complement.
TTTCGGATCGCCTTCCCGTGAATGGATATCAATGGATACTTCAGGTGTATTTAATGCAAGTTTTCGAAGTCTTTGTACACTTAAGCCATATTTTTTATCTATCTTATGCAGTTCTTTTACCACTAAATATTTAAAAAGAGATTGCGATTGGATATAATGAGATTTTTTTAACACCTTCTGAATTGCTTTTATAATTATTTCATCAGATGGTATGTGATAACTCATTATAGCATGCAATCATGAAATAGATAATAAAAATTTTGTTAAATTCTCATATTAAAAAAGAAAAATAATGAAAAAAATATTTCATTATTTGAATTCAATTGTTTTTAATAAATCAGTTCGACTAAGAATACCAATGATTTTTTTATTTTTTAACACCGGTAAACAGCCAACATGATGTTCTCTCATTATTGTCGCTGCTTCAGCAACAGTTTTATCTGATTCAATAGATATCGCCGGGGCGGTCATTGCATCATTAACAAGCAGCTCTTCAAGTTGGTGTTTCTGACGTCCAAGAGGAAATGATTTTTTAATTTTTTCAAGAGCAAACGCAATATCAATATCTGAGATTATACCAATTAGAATGCCATTATTGACAACTGGAAGTCGAGCAATTCCCTCATCAATCATTTGTCTTCTTGCATGAATAATACGATCATCTGGTGAAATTGTAATAATTTTTTGATTCATAATTTCTTCAACTGGTTTTTTACTCTCAACTAAATGTAATAAATTAGCTTTTGTGATAACTCCAACGATAAAATCATTTTCAACCACAAAAAGCATTGTATGCCCAGGTTCACCGACAGATGTAAGAATATCCTCAACCTTATCATATGCGTCGATTATTATAATATTTTTATCCATAACTGATGAGGCATGTAATCGAGCAGCGGGCACACCTCTAGTACGAATCGCTCCAAGTTTTATAGCAAGATTCGAATCTGTTATTAATCCAATTGGTTTTTTATCTTCTACAACAGGTATTTTAGTAATGTTATGTTTTTTCATTAATTTCATAACATACTTCATATCAACGTCTTTATCTACGTATATCACATCTGTTGTCATTACATCTTTTACCTTCATATATGATACCTCAATTTTTTTAAAATCATTTGTATTTTATTCGTATTTTAATGCATCAATACAATCTTCACACAGTAATCTTCCTTCGATGTTTCTAAGCCGTGATGAGAGGGTATTGCAATCCTCACATTTTCCTGAAAAAATTTGTTGTTTATAATGGATTTCATCACGTTGACTAACTTTATACCATTCTTCAGTAATTTCATTTAGGATAGGTGATATCCGGATTATATCTTTATCGGTAATTATCCCAATTAGTTCATCATTTTCGATAACTGGTAATCTTCTAATATTACATTTTCCCATTGTTTTAGCAGCATCTTCTATAAATGTAAATGGATCGATTATCATCAATGGGGAACTCATAATTTTTCTGACTTTAATATCGTCCCCATTTATTCCTTCTGAAACAATTTTTCGTACAATATCGCTTTCGGTAATTATACCGATCGGTTTTTTATCTAATACGATACAGCTACCAATTTTATGTTTTTTCATTATTATTGCAGCTTGTCTTACTGTATCAGTTGGATGAATTGTTACTGGTTTCATTCTCATAGCTTCTCTAACAATGACCCTTCCTTTGTTCATCGTTGAATCACTCCAGCATCGTTTATTTTATAAATCGGCTATTTATCAAAACCATTAAAACCTTTCGATGCATTGATTTTGTTGTTTTTATGAATGGTAGTCAGTATGAAAGAGAGCTTAGAGGGATACTTGAAGGTGATGAAAAAACCCTTAATAAAATCATTAAATCCTGCTCTACTCTTGAAAAAGATAATTATCTTCAAATAAAGGAAAAACCCTTTGCAGTCATACGTGCAGCAGGATCGCTAGGAATTGATCTTGTTGCAGTTAGAGGAGATATTTCATTTCTTATCGAAATTAAATCAAGTAGCCAACCAATACTTCATTTTAGTACCATGGCTGGAAAATTACAACAACAAGCAGAAGGAATTCAGAGAATATGTGAAAAAACTCGAACGCTTCCAATCTACGCATTTCGATTAAAAAATTACCGGGGAGATACCTGGAAACTATTTACTTTGGATGTACAGCAACTTTCTGGTAGGTTACATATTCTTCACAAGCGACTACCACTCTTGGAAAAAAGTAAGAATAATAATTACATCATGCGATGGGGTACAGGGATGAGTCTATCAGATTTCATAGCATATCTTTCACAATGATTTTTTTGTTTACTTCGAAATGTTTTAGAATAATTGATTGTTTCCAATTATGCTGATTTCAATGAAACGATTATTAGTTGCCTATGATGGTTCAGAAGCCGCAAAAAAAGCGCTTGAAGCTGCAAAAAAATGTGCACATGTTGATGATGAATTAACTCTTCTAACAGTTATACCTGCTGAGTTAGTTGAATCTTCATTTACAAAAATGCTCTTGCCTACGATTGATATGGCATCACTTGCAAAATCTGGTAGTTTTAAAGAAAAAGCAATGGAATCATTATCTGAAGTAGGAAAAGAATTCGATACATATGTAGCAAAAGTAAATGTAGCTGTTGAATCTGGAGATCCAGCTGACGAAATTCTATTATCTGCAAAGAAGCATGAATCTGATATTATTGTTCTTGGGTACAAAGGCTATGGGAAAGAAGGACGATTTCTTTTGGGTAGTGTTACAGATAAAGTAGTCAGATATGCAGGTGTTTCTGTTCTTGTGGTAAGATAAAAACATTAAAGAAGTTACTATTGTTCTTAATCCTTTATGCATCCCGCTGATGAAATCAGAGGAATGAAAGGAAAAATTCTTGCAGATAAACGAATAGTGTTGGGAATAACAGGTAGTATTGCTGCTGTTGAAACGATTAAACTTGCTCGAGAACTCATCCGATATGGTGCAGATGTTATTCCAGTAATGACGAACGCTGCAACGAAAATAATTCATCCTGATGCAATCTGGTTTGCAACAGGCCACAAACCGGTCATCTCATTAACTGGGGATACTGAACATGTGACCTATTGTGGAAAGGTTGATTCACCTGTTGATTTATTTTTAATTTCACCTTGTACTGCCAACACCATTTCTAAAATTGCTCATGGAATTGATGATTCATCAGTTACAACATTTGCAACCACGGCTATTGGTGCAAAACACCCCGTTATCATTGTTCCAGCAATGCATCAATCCATGTATAATCATGAAATTGTCCAAAAAAATATTACCACATTGAAACAAATAGGCGTTATTTTTATTGATCCATATATTGAAAGAAATAAAGCAAAGATGGCTGCTGTTGATAACATTACTCATATGGTCATACGAGCAATTGGTCCAAAAGACCTCCAGGGTAAAAAAATTTTAATCATTGGAGGTTCCTGTGCAGAACCTATTGATGAGGTAAGATGCATCACTAATTCTAGTTCAGGAAAAACAGCAATTACAATTGCTCAAACAGCTTTTCATCATGGCGGATTAGTTGATTTATGGTATGGAAGAAGTCCTGAAATAGTACCTTATTATGTACCAAAAAAGGATTTTCATTCTATTAAAGATGTACAAAAATTAATCAGTACTACTAATTTTACGAAATATGATATTATTATTGTATGTGCCGCATTATCTGATTATATACCTCAAAAGAAACAAGGAAAGATTTCTTCACAAAAAGAAACCGTTACCATTACTCTTAAAAAATCGGAAAAAATATTACCACAAATACGATCAAAAGCAAAACAGAGCATACTTGTCGGCTTCAAATTAGATATTGATGAAAAAACTGTCATTGAAAAGGCACAACAAATGAAGCTAGATTATTCTCTTGATATCGTTGTTTGTAATACCATAAAATCTATTCACACGGATTCAACAGATGCTTGGATATTAAAAAAGACAAAAATACATCCCATAAAAGGATCAAAAAAACAATTAGCAGAAGAATTATTTTCTCTTATTTTACCATAGTGAATGTATATGAAAGCAATAGCTTTTGCACCAGGTCACATATCAGGATTTTTTCAACCCATATATCATCATAACATTTATCAAACTGGGTCCAGAGGGGCAGGTGTTAATCTTGATAAAGGATGCATCGCTGAGGTAGAATTAGTGAGTGGACCCTTTCTGCAACTTAATTGTACAATTAATGGTATAAATAAGTCTTCATCTGTTGTTAAAACAGCAGTAAAATCGTTAATTGGTTCAAGAAAATTAATCATTGATATTAAATTAACAAATTATTTGCCTATCAGCCAAGGATTTGGTATGAGTGCTGCTTTGGCAATTAGTGCCACCCTTGCCATTGCGCAATTATTAAACCTGCCAAGAATTGAAGCAATAAAAGCTGCTCATTATGCAGAAGTTACTTTAAAAACTGGATTAGGTGATGTAGCAGCAGCAAATATTGGTGGTATTGAAATAAGAGAAAAACCAGGAATTCCACCATGGGGAAAACTACATAAAATTAAATCAAAAGAGAAAATCGTAATTTGTGTCATAGACTCAACACTATCTACAAAAAAGATTCTATCAGATGAAAAAATGAAGGACAAAATCAATCAGATTGGAAAAGACTGCACAGATCAATTAATATTAAACCCAACTATCGATTATTTTTTCCAGTTATCAAAAAAATTCGCTATCCAAACAAATTTAATAAAAACAAGAGTATTAGATGCAATTGATGCAGTGGAACCATATGGAATGGCTAGTATGTGCATGCTTGGTAACTCGGTATTCGCTTATGGAAAGACAGAGAAGATTGTAGATATATTATCTGATTATGGAACGACAGAAATATGTGGTATTGATTCCTCTGGAGCTAGAATAGTATAAATCGATTTAGATCTCGGAAGTTTTTCCTTCAGCTAATTCTATTAAGTGGGTTTCTCCATCTTCTGGACCTTTAGCAAATAAGATATCATTAGGATCAATCATGGTATTTTTATTAGGACCATATAACCAATGATTTTGATGACGCATAGCAATAACAGTCATACCAGTTTCACTTCCAAGTTTCAACTGGCCAAGTGTTTTATTACACAAAATCGAGGATTCTAATACCTGCACACGAGTTAATACTTCATCTGATTCTCTGATACTCAGTTTCACAATGGGATGTAATTCAACATCACGTAACTGAACATCAGCAATTTCAAGAGCGGCATCAGCAATTTCTTCCCCTGCTTTCGCAAGTCTCATAAGAACATGCGCATCTTCAACTGAAGTAGCCCCCTCTTTCACTCCATTTAAGATGTCATGTTGTATTTCTTCATAAAGAATATCAATTACTTCTTCCAATTCATATACTTCTTTTGCAATTGGAGTATGATCATAAATTAATGATGAATAAGATAAATCGACCATTAATTCTGATTTATCTTTAATCTCCAGGACTTTCGATTCAATTGTCTTTTGCTTCAATCAAGCACCTCCTGTTTACCTAATAAAAATGCATTTAAATCCTGAAAACCCTCATCAGTCCCTTTAACAATTAACATATCTTCTGCTTGAATGGTATTTGTTGATTGTGGATTATAAATCCAACAATTTTGTCTTCTTATAGCAATCAACCTCATCCCTGTTTCAGATTCAATCCGTAATGAACCAATGGTTTGATTACATCCTTTTGATTTTTCAGAAACCTTCATTCGAAATAATTGTTCATCAGCTTGTGCTAATAACCGCTCAAGAAGACCTTTCGGTGTCTTATTTATTAACAAAATAATATCTCCTGCAGTATTTGATATTTTTTCAGCGGATTGAGCGATCTGTAGAATGCCAGCTAACTGTTCCGCATCCTCTTTTGTTCGTGCAGCCATCATTGCCATCATACGGATATCATAGTTCAATTTATCCATTCTAACTTCTAAGTATCTAACTTCTTCAGCCATATCTGAACTGTTAAACATAATCGCTGAATAGGCTAAATCAACAATAAGTTCGGAAATATTTTTCATTTCAGTTAGAAGATCTTTTACTGACACTGGTTCATATTCAATTTCAGTAAATTCTTCTTTTTTCCATTTAGGAGTTCGTTGTAATCTACCGAAGGGATTTCTTTTGATATTTTCATTTTTCATAATATACCTGCTCCAATAAAGAAAAAGAGAAAAATAATGCCAAGGGTATCTCCCAGGGTTGTTACAATTGGTGAAACAACATCATCAGGATCAATTCCCTGTTTAAAAGAAATAAATGCAGTGACTACACTAATAAGTGAAAGGCTGCAAATAAGTAAGAATCCTGTTGCAATGAAAATGATGAGAAACCCACTGAGGCTGATATTCATTGTTATATGGGTAAATGATGCAATAAAATAAATACCTATCGCAAGAAGGCAATAGGTAATAATTCCCATGATAATTGCGGTGAATACATTTTCATTCATGTGTTTATCTTTTGGATTTAACTTTATCAATCCGATATGTAAACCTGATGCAAGGTGTGCCCCCAGAATACTTCCAATATTTCCACCAACACTATTAATTACAGGAATGGAAATTAAAAAAATAGGTAATTGTTCTAATAGAATCTCTTGATTATGTTGAAGTATATTTCCAACAAAAATTTCGATCATGACACACAATGTTAATAATGGAAGACCATATCGAACAATCCGTTTCCAATTATACATCAGAACATCGCCTCCATTGCTGCTGCACTTATAAAAATACAAAAAATAGTAATAATATCTCCTACTGTTGCTAAAGCAGGTCCGGTGATATTATCGGGATCATAACCACGTTTAAACACAAGAAAAATAATAACGACCGTCAACATGGTTAAAATAAATCCGGATATAATACCTGCAATGATGACGCTTCCAATTAATTTAATTGGATTGGGATATAAATGAAATATAAAAACAGTTGTAATGTACGAAAGTACACCAATAAAGATGGATACGAAAATGCTAAGAATCAGAGAACCAATGATATTTTGTTTTAATGAATCATTCCATAAATCTTCAGCATTAATAAGACCTAGATGATACGCTGAGCCAATTCTTGATCCAAAAGCAGTACTTATATTTCCTCTTAAAGCAATTATTCCTGGAACAATAATTAATAAACCAGGTATTTTTTGAAATAAATCCACCATGATGGTAAGGGTGTTACCAGCAATGATTCCTCCAAATCCACAAAGAATTAAAAGGGGGAGGCTCTGTTTGAACATTTCCTTTGCAAACATACTGTATTGCCTCCATTTTTATCACACTCTTTTTAATATTTTTTATAGGAACTCGTTCTGATACCGTTTCCACATAGCATCAGCATGGTCTTGAGCTGCCTTGATTCTCTCTTCATCACGTTTCGGTATAAATAAATGTCTGAAACGACCTTGGTATTTCATCCATTCTTCAATAGGTTTTCGCTCTATTTTCCCCTCAAGAATGCGCTTACTTTTACCATTAAAGACGACTTTATCATCAATACTTTCAAAAAGAGCCCATGCTCCCGTATCAATTGCTAAATCCCCCATCTCAACAGTCTTATCCATGCTGAACCTCCATCCGGGTGGACAGGGGGCAAGAATTTCAATATATCGGGGTCCTTTGATTTTCTTTGCTTTTGCAACTTTATCGTACAAGTCTTGTGGCTGGCTTGCTGATGCCTGCGCAGCATATGGAAGGTGATGAGCTCGGATGATTTCTGACATCTCCTTTCTAAATTCAAGTTTACCTGTAACTGTTGTTGTTGTCCAGGCACCCATGGGGGTGGCGCCACTACGCTGAATACCAGTATTTGAATAAATTTGATTGTTGTAACAGATATAAATAAAATCAGTTTGCCTTTCTAAAGCGCCGGATAAAGCCTGCAAACCAATATCATAGGTTCCACCGTCTCCCGCCCAAGCAAGAACGGTATGATCTTTTTTACCTTGTTGATCAAGTGCTGCTCTAATACCAGATGCACCAGCAGCACATGCTTCAAAAGCAATATTCATCACAGGTACATCAAATGAACAACTTGGATATAGACTTTGAATAACTGCGGTACAACATGCAGGAACGACCATAATCGTTTTTTTACCCAGTGCTTTCAGAACTGTTCGAAGGGCCATGGTTGCCGGACATCCCGGGCATGCTGCATTCCCTTGTAGGACATATTCTTCTCGAGGTAAATCTTTTAAAGCCATCTTACTGTACCTCCTCAAAACCAAACCAAACTTGATGTTTTGCTTTTCCTTCTATTGCTTTTTTACACATTTTTTCAATATCCCAATATGGAACATCTTTTCCACCAAGTCCAGCAATAAAACCAGTTACCTTTGTATCAACATATTGATAAAGAGCAGCTTTAATCTCATTAAACATAACACCTTCTGAACCAATTGATATATTTCTATCAATAACAATTATTTCAGCATTTTTAGCAAGCTTTCTAATTGCTTCAGAGGGAAAGGGTCTGAGAGTTCTAAGCCGGGCAAGACCTATGTTTATCCCCTCATCACGAAGATGATTGATAGCAACCTTACTTTCGGCTCCAATGGCAGCCATTGAAACAAGGATATATTCAGCATCTTCACATCGATAAAGTTCTAACAAATCTCCATGATGGCGATTAAATCGTTTCTCCCAATCCTTTGCTATTTTTGGAATTAATTCTTTTGCATGTTCTTGTGCATCATGCATTGCAAATCGTAATTTTTCATAATATTCTGTTCCAATAATTGTTCCATGAGCAATGGGATTTTCGCAATCAAGCTTCCATGCTGGTTTTAATGGTGGTAAAAAATCATCAATTTCTTCCTGGCTTGGAATATCAGCTGGCATAGAAGTGTGAGAAAGAATAAAAGCATCATAATTTATCATAATGGGTAGGACGATTTTTTTATCCTCTACTAATCGAAATGATTGGATGATAGTATCGAATATTTCTTGATTGCTACTACAGTAAATTTGCATCCAACCGGTATCTCGTTGTGAAATTGAATCATTTTGGTCAGACCAGATATTCCACCCTGGGCCGATAACTCGATTGATATTACACATGACAATAGGCAATCGAGCAAGTGCCGCCCAATGAAGCATTTCATGCATCAGTAATAATCCATGTGATGAAGTAGCAGTAAATGTTCTTGAGCCAGCTTCACTTGCACCAATACAAGCGGTCATTGCTGAATGCTCACTTTCAACACAGATATATGATCCCTTATACTCTCCTTTTGCCACATAATTTGCAATTCCTTCTACTAAGGTTGTTTGAGGTGTAATTGGGTATGCTGCAACTACTTCCGGGCGAGCCATCACAGCGGCTTTTGCAGCGATGTAATTGCCAGTATCAATCATTACGGTCATTTTTTCTTTGCCTCCCGTTCCATTGTGATAGCTTTAACTTTACATACATTACTACATACTCCACATCCTTTACAGTAATCATAATTAATTTCAACGGTATCATCTTTGTTTCTTTTTATTGACCCTTCAGGACAAAAAATCCAGCACCTTAAACATTTTACGCACTTTTCAAGATTTAAATTAGGTCTGAAAACACGCCAGCTCCCTGTGCTTCCCATTGCCCCTTCTTTTGGGTATGAGATACTTGATTTTATATTATATTTTTTCAAGATCCCACCTCCACACTATTATAAGCGTCTTCAGTTGCTTTAATGTTTTTCTTTGCGGCATCTCCACCCCATTTTTCTTCAATAGTTTTTTGAATCGAATGAAGGGTTACTTTATCTAAAATTCTTGGAACTGCTCCAAGAATAGGGGTATTTACAACAGGAATACCTCCAACCAGAATATCATGATCAATGGCAATTCCTGTCGCATCAACGGTTGCAACTTTAAATTTATCGGAGAAAGAATATTCTTTTGGAGACTTTCTAGAATTGATTAATATAATCCCATCTTTTTTTAACCCTTTTAACACATCAACAAGGTCCATGATACTTTCATCTTGAATTATAACAATATCTGGATGATAAATTTCACTTCGTAAATGGATTTCAGCTTCAGATATTCGAGCAAATGCTCGGACAGGAGCACCACGCCGTTCAGCTCCAAAAACAGGAAACGCTTGAACGCCAATATTACCATCTTTTAATGCTGCCGATACGAGTAAATTTGCAGCAGTCACTGATCCTTGGCCTCCGCGTCCGTGAAAAACAATTTCAATTATGTTATCTTTTTTCATGAGAATTTACTCCCGGCATATGAATAAAAATGTTGCATATAACTGTTTTTATCCTAACCTAATCTGTTATCGATGAAGATTTTTCTCCTAGCCTTACAATTTTATCTTTTCTATCATCGATTTTTATCTCTGTAATGACTCTTTTTGCGCCTTTTTTTATTACGGCATTATGCGCATCTTTAATAAGAGAAAATAAGGTATCTAAATCCTCTGTTTCTATAATTGTTGACATGTCATTTGTTTCGTAAGGTACGTGATATTTCTCTATTACCATTATCGCTTCTTTTACATATTCTGAAAGATCGATATCCTTTCCGACAGGTGCAATACTAATTTGCGCAATTACCATTTTCATTCACTTTAATTGTAATGCTGGAATAGACTTTTTTGTTAATTATAATTGTCCCTTAATGCTGTGTTTAAACCAAATATTTCTTATATCTTTGCTGTTATGCACTAAGTGACGGTATCTTCCGAGTTTCTGGGGGAAAAAGGATATGTCTGATGAATTAAGAGAAATGCTTACTATTGAGAAAAGAAGACTTGATGAAATAAATAAATTTTTAATGGATCCTAATAACCAATTAATAAATGAACTGTTAATTATTGTTAATAAATATGGTGGACCAAAAGAGATCAATAAAAGATCTATTGAATCTAGTAAAATAGATTCATTACTGGCAAGGTTAGAAAAAAAGAATTCATCTTATGTAGACGATGTTCATTGGCTGATGGATCAAAGAGATAAAAAATCGTTTATATCAATTGATGATTATCGTAGAAAGGTCCTTGGTAGTAAAATTAATGAAATATCATTTAACGAGGATTATCCTGTAACTTTAGAAATTAGTGCATGTCAATATTTTCCTTTTTTGATTGCCGAAGCAAAACAAGCATTGGAAAAAGATGAATTAATGCCAGGCCGTTTTATTCGTGTTCGAAATATGAAAGAACAAGAGGAAGATGGAGATTTGCTTGCTATGAGTGCCGCCATGAGAATCTTTGGATCAAGTGTTTGTGAAACACTTGACACTAAGGGAACTGATGGATCAAACATCCATTTAGGTGGGCCTGAGACAATCACAGGTTATTTTGGTGGTGTTGGCCAACCAAACGATCATCCTCTCAAATGGGTAGATGAATTGTTATATTTTTATACTAACTATGGTGTCAAACAAGTCTTAAATATTAATCCAGGGACCATATTGCTAGGTTATTTATTACATAAGATGGGTATTGATATTGAATTTAAAATCTCAGTATATATGGGAAATGATAATCCTTATTCCGTCTTTTGGACGTTAATGGCAGCACGATTGTTTTCCCGCTCTGATGGATCAACTTCATTAATTGGTTTTAATTTTTCCAATTCGGTAAATAATACAACCATTGAAATGAGTGATAAAATTAGAGAATATTTACAATTAGGTGATTTCGTTCGTTTCGAACATCACATTTTTGAAACCTGGAAAAGCATTGTCATTCAACCGTATGATAGAAGAGATGAACTTATGGAATTGGCAAAAAATGTAAAAAACATAAGTGCAAAACATGAGGGTGGGGACATAAATATTGAACAAGAAAGAAAATATCCTAGCGATATTCTTGATTATTTTAGGACAAAAGATGATATTATAAAAAAAGGACATATGAAGGCAGTTACCCAGAATTATTTAGATAAACATAATGCATTGAATAAAACGGCTCAAAGCTTAACTGAAAGGGGTTTAAGTTTTATTGCTGCACCTAAGCTGCACCACAGGGGATAAAAAAAATGAAATATAAATTAGCATTTATTGGATTTGGTGTTGTTGGACAAGGATTAACCGAAATATTATTAGAAAAAAGAGAATTCCTTAAAGAAGTCTTCGATTTTGAGTATACAGTAGTGGCAATTTCTGATATCATGAAAGGATCGGTGTATGATAAACATGGTCTTGATATGGAAAAGATTTTATCATTGCTAAAAAAAGGGAAGAGAATTGATGACTATCCAACAGGAGAAAAAGGCCTCGATAGCCTTGAAACAATAAAAAATACCAATGCAGATATTATCGTTGAAATAACATTTACTAATGTGAAAACTGGTCTTCCTGCTTTAGATCATATTCATGCAGCAATAGAGGCGGGAAAACATATCGTATCAACAAATAAAGGACCAGTTGTGAAAGAAGTAAGTTCATTAATAAAAGAAGCGGAAGAACATCATGTGCATTATGGTTTTGAAGGTGTAGTACTTGCGGGTACTCCAGTTTTGAATCTAGCAAAGTATTGTCTTGCTGGAAATCATATTACTGGCTTTAAAGGAATTTTAAATGGTACTACAAATTATATTCTCACTAGAATGGAAGAAGATATGAACTATGATGATGCATTAAAAAAAGCTCAAGAATTAGGTTATGCAGAAGCTGATCCAACTGGTGATGTTGAAGGTCTAGATGCATTAGGCAAGGTTGTCATTTTAACAAATGTTGTTTTAGGAAAACAGATCTCTTGGGAAGATGTAAAAAGAAAGGGAATAACAAACATTACAACCGATGATATCAAGCAGGCTAAAAAAGAAGGAAAACGATGGAAACTTATTGGTAGTGCAGAAATAAAATCTGATGGGTCTGTGAATGCCAAGGTTGAGCCTGTAAAACTAGATTTAAGTGATCCTTTAGCGGGAGTTAATGAAGCAATTAATGCATTAACTTTTACCACTGATGAACTTGGTCCGGTTACCATAGTAGGTCCTGGTGCAGGAAAGAGAGAAACAGGCTATGCTCTGTTGATTGATTTATTGGAGATTAATAGAAAAAAATTATGATTGTAAATATTAAGTCTGGTGGTTTTATGGAAGGCGGATATACTGGAAAAATATTAATGGTTGATTTAACCCGAAAAACAACCTCAATAAAAAATTTAGAAAAGGAAGATTGCCGATTATTTATTGGTGCAAAGGGACTTGGTGCAAAACTTTTATTTGATATGCTACCAAGAAATACTGATCCGCTATCTGCTGAGAATATTCTTATGTTTACCACAGGACCCCTTACTGGAACTAGAATTCAAACATCTGGTAGAGGAACGGTTGTTACCAAATCTCCACTCACTGGTTTGTTTTTGGATTCTCATTTTGGGGGAGTTTTTGCAGCTGAAATGAAGAAAGCTGGTTGGGATATTATTCTTATCAAAGGAAAAAGTAAACAACCTGTTTATCTTGTAATTCATGATGATAAGGTTGCATTCAAAGATGCATCAGATTTATGGGGAATGGAATGTAAGAAAACCCATAATCAATTACAGAAATTAGAGGGAAAAATAAAAACAGCAGAAATTGGTCCAGCAGGAGAATATTTAGTAAAATATTCAGCAATAACAATAGATGGTGAACGACATGCAGGAAGAGGTGGACCAGGTACTGTTATGGGATCGAAAAAGCTCAAAGCTATTGCAGTTACTGGTTCAAAGGAAATTCCATTGCACTATAAAGAAAAATATAATCATAAGGCAAAAGAAATATTGCAGAAAGTAAAGGATAATGACTTTGTTCCTATACGAAAAAAATATGGTACTTCTTACTGGGTCAAACCAGTCAATGATGAAGGATTTATCCCAACTAAAAATTTCTTAGAAGGACAATTTGAATATGGAGATAATCTATCCGCAGAAACAATGCATGAACAGATTGTTGATTCACCTGGTGCTTGTTATAATTGTGTGATTGCCTGCTGGAATAAATCATCAATAAAAAAAGGAGATTATAAGGGAACAACACTAGTAGGACCTGAATATGAAACTCTTGCATTAATGGGGACGAATCTAGGCATCAAGACCGTTGAAGAAGTAGCTTATCTAAATGAACGATGCAATGCTCTTGGAATGGATAGTATTTCACTTGGATGTGTTCTTGGTTTTGCAATTGAAGCATATGAAAAAGGATTTCTTACAAAAAAGGATTTTTCAGATAATGAAATAGGATGGGGTAAAACAAAGGCATTAGCCCAGCTTATAAAACAGATAGCATATCGTGAGCATAAAGCAGGTGATTTATTAGCTGAAGGCGTCATGCGAGCTTCAGAAGTGATTGGACATAACACAAGTTCTTTTGCTATGCATGCAAAAGGTCTGGAAATTCCGGGATACGATCCAAGAGGAACATTTGGTATGGGACTTGCTTATGCAACTTCTGATCGTGGTGCTTGCCATCAACGAGCTTGGACAGCAAAAGCAGAATTATACGATCCAAACTTAGAGCGATTCTCTTTTGATAAAAAACCAGAGATTGTAAAATCAGTACAGGATGAGAGAGCAGCGTTTTTCTCACTTGTATTATGTGATTTTGCCCCAATATCAGAAGAAGATTGCGTTGAAATGTGGAATCTTTCATCTGGCTTTGACAACACAGTTGAAAGCTATTTACAAGCAGGTGAAAGAATATGGAACATCATACGACTATTTAATCTCAGAGAGGGAATGAATCCTAAGTCTGACACCTTGCCAGAACGATTTTTTACCCAATCCTTTACTAAAGGACCTGCAAAAGGAAAGACATTAATAAAAAAAGACTTTGATCAGAGTTTACAACAATATTATAAATTAAGGGGATGGACAAAACAAGGAATTCCTAGTAAAGAAATTTGTAAGCATTTGGGTTTAAATGAGTATTACAATCAAGTTATAAAATAATTAAATATAAGTGGTTAGAAGGTGCAATTGAACATGCCTGCATTAAGTAAGGGAGCAAATAGAATTTATGGAGAAGCAGCTTTTGAAATATTAGCAAAAGCACAAGAACTAGAACGAAAAGGCAATACCATTCTTCATTTTGAAATTGGTGAGCCGGATATGGACACACCAGATAATATTTGTACAGCAGCAGTAAATGCGATAAAACAGAAAAAAACTCGATATGTTCCCTCGATTGGACTTCATGAATTAAGAGAAGCAGTAGTAGATGAGGTTGAACGCAATCATGGTTACAAACCATCTATTGATCAAATAGTAATTACTCCTGGATTAAAACCGGGGATTTTTTTTGCTATGCTTGCCATAATTAATCGGGGTGACCAGGTCATTTATCCTGACCCAGGTTATCCTACCTATGGATCTGTTTCATCATATCTTAATGCAGAGCAAGCGAAAATTCCATTACTTGAAGAAAATGAATTTCGAATGAATCCGGAGGATATCAAAGAAAATATTACAAATAACACGAAATTAGTGATTATTAATTCCCCTCAGAATCCAACCGGTTCAGTTATGACTAAATCTGAGATGGATGAAATAGCTCAATTGGCAGAAGAACATGATTTTTTTATTATTTCAGATGAAATTTATTCAAAAATGACCTATGATGTATCTCATTTCAGTCCGACAAGAAGGGATAAAGCATTAGAGCGATCGATTCTTCTTGACGGCTTTTCAAAATATTATGCCATGACAGGATGGAGACTTGGCTATATGGTTGCACCAGTGAGATTAACCAAGAGATTACAGGATTTTTTAGTCAGCTCAATATCATGTACTTCTTCATTTACTCAATGGGCGGGCATTGAAGCATTGCAAGGGGACCAATCATTTATTGCTGAAATGATGAAACGATTTAGACAAAAAAGAGATCGTATTGTAAAAGGATTGAATTCCATAAAGGGATTTCACTGTACTCTCCCTAAAGGAGCTTTTTATGCATTTCCAAATATCTCAGAAACGGGTCTGACTTCTCAGGAATGTGCTGACAAATTGCTCTATGATGCGGGAATTGCAGCATTGCCGGGAACCGCATTTGGTCCATATGGTGAGGGATATGTACGATTTTCCTATGCAACAACCATTGAAACGATTGATAAAGCAATTGAACAAATAAAAGAATCATTTGAATAAAAGGAGACGTTGGTATGACCAAAGTTGAGACGAAACAATTACTTGAAAAAGCTAATAAGCCAGGAAAAGATGCAATGAAACTTCATCCTTATTACAGGGGAAAAATAGAAATAATTCCTAAATGTAGGGTTAAAAGTTTTGATGATTTTGGTATTTGGTATACACCTGGTGTTGCAGAACCATGCAGGGATATTCAGAAACATCCTCAAAATGTGTATAAACATACCAATAAATGGAATACAATCGCAGTTGTCAGTGATGGCACTAGAGTCCTTGGTCTTGGAGATATTGGGCCAGAAGCAGGATTGCCGGTCATGGAAGGAAAAGCATTATTATTTAAATATCTTGGAGGGGTTGATGCTCATCCAATTTGCTTAGATACAAAGGATCCGGAGGAAATTATCAAAGCGGTAAAATGGCTAAAACCAAGTTATGGAGGGATTAATTTAGAGGATATTGCAAAACCTAAATGTTTTGAAATACTTGATAGATTACGGAATGAACTTGATATACCAGTGTGGCATGATGATCAACAAGGAACTGCTACAATTGTTACCGCTGGGGCAATTAATGCTTTAAAACTGGTTGGAAAAAAAATTCAAGAAGCTCAAGCATGCTTAGTTGGTGCAGGAGCTGCCAATATTGCTATAGCTCGGGTTCTTGTTGCAGCTGGAATGAAAAAAGAACATATGATAATGGTTGATAGTAAGGGTATTCTTCATTCATCAAGGAAAGATATTGAAAAGAATAAAAACAACAATCCTGCAAAATGGGATATGGCCATTCATTCAAACGGCGAAGAAAGAACTGGTAGCATTGAACATGCGTTTAAGAATTGTGATATTTGTATTGCTGCAAGTAAACCTGGACCAGGAACCATAAAAAAAGAATGGATACAAACAATGGCAGATGATTCGATTGTTTTTGCCACTGCAAACCCAGTTCCAGAAATATGGCCTTGGGAAGCTGAAGAAGCAGGAGTTAAAATCTTTGCCACTGGAAGATCTGATTTTCCCAATCAGATAAATAACTCACTTGGTTTTCCAGGAATTTTCCGAGGAACTCTTGATGTTCAAGCACAAACAATAACCGATGAAATGTGTATCGCTGCAGCTTATGAACTTGCACAAACCGCTGAAGATACAGGGTTATCAGAAACATCTATTGTTCCAACCATGGACTCGTGGGAAGTTTTTCCCCGTGAAGCTGTAGCAGTAGGTATGAAAGCAATTAGTCAAGGAATTGCTCGCATTAAACCATCAAAAAATGAGTTATATGATCGAGCATTAACAATTATAAAAAAAGCCCGAGATCAGACAAATTTACTCATGAAAGAAGGATTTATAAAAAATGGTGATATATAAAAATTGTTTTTCATTCGTTTTTTTATAATTATCCTACTTAATTTTTATTTTATTATACTTGGTAACTCTTATTAATAAGCAGTTGATATCCGGAGTTAAATCTGGGTACTCCATATAAAAAACCTTTGAGGTAGGTACATGAAAGTTATTTCAAAAAAAGATTTCAATGAGTTTGTAGAACAGTTGATAAATGATTCTAGTTATGAGGTACATGGTCCAAAGGCAAAAGGGGAAAAATTTGCATTTGGTAACCTTGAGTCTGTGGAAGATTTGCGTTTGGATTATGATATAACAATTCTTCCGCCTAAGAAATATTTTCTTCCTCAATATGAAACATTAATGGAATTTTCAATGGATAAACCATTTGATTTGAAAGAAAAAGACAGTCAGAAACCATTGATTCTTATCGGTGTTCATCCTTATGATATCATTGCTATTAAACAAATGGATACCTATTATCTAGATAGTGAAATTTCACGTGGCTATCTTAAAAAAAGAAAAAACACTATTATTATTGGATCTGATGTTTTAAATGTTCATGATCGAGCATTTTTTGGTAGTATGGACACTGGCCATGTTGAAGATGGATATGATTTGTTCTTAACTGATTTAGGAAGTAAAGTTGCCATTGAAATTGGTACTGAAAAAGGAAAAAAACTTCTTGAAAAGGCAGCCCGTGTTCATGAAGCAAGTAATGTTGAGGAACAAAAAGTATATGCTATTAGAAATGCTGCTATTGGAACCGCAAAAAGAGGAATGAAAATAGATCCTCGACAGACATATAGTTTGCTTGAGCAAAATTATAATAGCCCTGTTTGGGAAAAACAAGCAGATAAATGTCTTTCATGTGGAACTTGTACCATGGTATGTCCAACATGTTTTTGTTATGATATCGTTGATGAGATAGGGTTAAAAGATGATGGAAAGCGTGTGCGTACATGGGATGGTTGTTTACTGCGTCAGTTTACTGAAGTTGCTGGTGGTGAGATATTTAGAGAGGGAATTACAGAACGATATCGCCATCGATTTTATAGAAAAGGAAAGTATCTTCCGGATAGATTAGGATTTGTTGCTTGTGTGGGTTGCGGTCGTTGTTCAATACAATGCATTCCAGATATTGCCGATCCGGTAAAGGTCATAAATCTTGTCTTTGATGAATCTGAAACGATGTTAGATGATCAAATTAATCGACCGAAAACGGTTCAGGTAGATGTCCTTAAGGTTGATGAGAAACTAGCCACTTCTCTTCATTATCCAAATCCCGCAACAATTATTAAAACAGAAAAATTGACTACGCGAGAAAAATTATTTCGAATAAAGTTAGATTCGGGAAAAGCTTTGAATCATGACCCAGGTCAATTTGTTGAGGTTTCATTAATGGGGGTTGGTGAAGCACCTATTTCAATTGCATCATCTCCAGATGAAAAAACATTCGATTTAGTCGTTCGAAAAGTTGGAGAAGTTACGAATAAATTACATGAATTAAAAAAAGGTGATAAACTTGGCATACGAGGTCCCTTTGGAAAAGGTTTTGATATTGAATCTTTAAAAGGAAAAGACATTCTTTTCATTGCCGCTGGTTTAGGTCTTCCACCATTACGATCTCTTATTACCTATGTCCTTGATGCAAATCATAGAAAGGATTTTGGTAAGGTGTATATTCTTTGTGGCTGCCGTGAACCATGTGAAGTATTGTATAATGATGAAATACAACAATGGAGTTCAGTTGATGATGTTACGATTCTTCGGACAGTTGATAAATGCCCTGAGGGTGAATGCTGGGAAGGAGATATTGGACTTATCACAAAATTAATTCCAAAAGCAAAATTTGATACAAAAAACACAAATTGTATTATCGTAGGTCCTCCAGTTGTATATCCTTTTTGTATTCAAATACTCCGCGATCTTGGTGTTCCAGAAAACCATATTATCGTTTCATTAGAACGTCGGATGAAATGTGGTGTTGGAAAATGTGGTCATTGTCAAATAAATGGTTTATACTGCTGTAAGGATGGTCCAGTGTTCAATTATGAGGATATTAAGGATTTACCGGAGGCATTTGCATGAAACCAAAAGTAGCCTTTTTTGATTTTTCAAGTTGTGAAGGATGCCAACTAAGTGTGGCAAACCTGGAAGAAGAAATTATTGATCTTATTGATGTAGTAGATGTTGTTTCATTTAGAGAGGTCATGAAAGAACATGCAGATACGTATGATATTGCTATCGTTGAGGGGTCAATTTGTCGACCAATTGATGAAAAACGATTGAAAAAGATTAGAAAAAATGCAAAAATTCTCATCGCTCTTGGAGCATGTGCTCATCTTGGAGGAGTGCAACGATTAAGCAATCAATGGAGCCCTGAGGAAAATAAAGACGAAGTCTATTCAGATGCAAAATCAACTGATATTTCAGATAAAAATCCCTATTTTGAAAAACCTCATCATAGAGCTCTAGATGAGATAGTGAAAGTAGATTATGTTATCCCAGGATGTCCCATTGATAAACATGAATTTGTTAAAGTTGTTTCTGCCTTAGTACATGGTAAAAAACCACCAATACCAGATTATCCAGTATGTGTTGAATGTAAAAAAGCAGAAAATGTGTGTTTATTTACTATTGGAAAATTTTGTATGGGTCCAATTGCTCGTGCAGGATGTGGGGCAATTTGTCCTACTTATGGCAATGAATGTGAAGCATGCCGAGGATATGTGAGTCATCCTCATGAAAAAGCCCATTTTGAAGTATTGAGAGAATATGGATTACATGCTGATGAAATCGCAAATAGACAAACAATGTTTACGTATCGATGTAAAGAAGAGAAAGAAAAGGAGGCAAATAAATGAGTAAGAACATAGCCATTAACGTTGAACATGTTACCAGGGTTGAAGGACATGGTAATATTGTGATGAATGCCAATAATGGTAAACTTTCAAAAATCGAGTGGCAGGTTTCCGAAGCACCTCGTTTCTTTGAGTCATTTGTTCGAGGAAGGCCCTATAATGAGTTGTCACATATTACATCCCGTATTTGTGGGATTTGCTCTATTGGTCATTCCCTTGCATCATTAAAGGCCACAGAGAATGCATTGGATATACCTATCTCTAAACAAACAGAATTACTGAGAAAAATTGGACTGCATGGAGAAAACATGCAAAGCCATATTCTTCATGTTGGATATCTTGTTGCTCCTGATTTATTTCATGTTGGAAGTGTATTTCCATTGGTGAAATCAGCACCTGAGATTGTGAAAAAAATTATTTCTTTGCATCGTCTCGCAAATGAAATGAGCGATTTGATCTGTGGAAGAACAATTCATCCTATCACACTTGTCCCTGGTGGTTTTTCATCAGTTCCTACAAAAAAACAATTATTACAATTAAAAAAACGTCTAGAAGATTCCCGTTCAACATTTAATGATGTTGCGGGCGTAATATTAGATAATGCTGATAAATTACCAAATTTTTCTCGAAAAACAGAGTATATTTCACTAACTGCAAAAAATGAATATGCTCTTTATGATGGAATGTTAGGATCAACAGATGCAAAGGATCCTATTGATGTTGCTGATTATGCATCAGTTGTAAATGAATTTATTGTTCCTCAATCAACAGCAAAATACTGTAAGCATAAACGAGAATCATATATGGTTGGCGCTCTTGCCAGATTTAATAATAATGCCTCGCTACTTCATCCTGATGCGAAGAAATGGGCTGATACATTTAAGTTAAAACCAGTTTCATATAATCCATTTATGAATAATGTTGCTCAAATGATTGAATTTATTCATTCTGTTGAAGATTCCATAGAATTAATCGATACGGTTATTGAAGTTGGTATTAATCATGATGAAAAACCAAAACGAAGAATAAAAGCTGGCAGAGGTATTGGAGCTGTTGAAGTTCCTCGCGGATTATTAATTCATGATTATACCTATGATGCAAAAGGAATCTGTACCAAAGCAAATTGTGTGATTCCAACAAATCAAAATCATAACAATATTCAACATGATATGGAATCATTTGCACCGACGCTTTTAGATCTATCTAAAAAAGAAATTGAGTTAAATCTAGAGATGTTGGTCAGAGCATATGATCCATGTATTTCTTGTAGCACTCATTACTTAGATGTTACCTTTGTTGACAAATAATCAAATACATGGATGATCATTAATACGTTGCTTTGTATGGATAAAAAAATTGCAGTCATTGGTGTTGGTAACCCTTTTCGTGGTGATGATGGAATTGGCATTTACCTTATGCATCAACTGAAAAAACAATTTGTAAATGAACCTATTGATTTTATTGATGGTGGCACAGGTGGAATGAATTTATTTCATATTATCTGCTCATATGAGATGGTCTTGTTGATCGATGCAGTTGATTTTCACAGCAGACCAGGGGACATTTGTTTTTTTTCCAGCGAAGAAATAGTTCAATCGAGAAAAAAAGATATTGATTTATCGACTCATAATTCAGATATCTATCAAATCATTAAGTTAGTGAAAGAATTCCATACGGATAAATGCAAAATTTATATTTTTGGTATTCAACCAAAAAAGGTGGATTTATCAGATACTTTTTCAGATGAAATTAAAAAAAAACGCTTGCTACTTATAAAGGAATTAAAAAAGAAGATACTCTGGATTCAACAAAAATTCATCAGTTGAATATTACTGATTATTTAGGATTAAAACCAATTTTATTTTCATTGTATAATACCATACCATTTTCAATTATATTTTCAAGAATGTTTTTTCTCTGAATATTTATTGGAATGGACAAATCAGAGTTGGTAAGCCCCTCCAATGTTCCATATGCTGTTGCATACGCTGGTTCAATAACACCATGATTGTAACCCAGGGTTATCATTGTGAACATAGGAACTCCCTTAACATTATCTTTATCATATAATTCAAATGCTTCTCTATATTCTCCTTTTGCATGATCAATATTGATATGATAGAACGTGATATTCATATTATTATAATTTACAACTTTCTTAAACGTCTCGGTGATTCCAAAATCAACATCAAATATATCCTTTACAATAGGTTCCATTGTTTCACATGCTGCGCATACATCTGCTCGAAATGCAAGAAAAATAGGTCCTTTGGTGATATTGTCCCAGACAAATCCAGGTTGATCCTCGTCAGTAGCTGTTTCAAATTGAAAGGTTAACTCAGTCTTGGGGTCTAATTTTAAACAACTTAAACAAGTAACACGGACAATTACGTTTTCAACTTCATCAAAAACATCAGTATATGTGTATAAACCTGATAGCATTCCAGCTACAAGCACGAAAGCGACAATTTGAAGTGCAAATTTTTTTTTCATGTTTTATCGCCTCTCATAAGAAATAATATTCTGTGGACAGATTGAAATACATTTTCCACATAATATGCATTCTGGATCTCTATGCATTTCAGGTACATTTATTCCCATTGGACATACTTTGGAACAGACATTACAATGAATACATTTTTCTTTATCCACTTCTACATGCAATATGCTGATTTTATTAAATAGAGCAAAGATCGCTCCAATGGGACAAAAATAGCGACACCAACCTCTTCGTATAGTCAAGATTAGAATGATAAATAAGGTAAAAATAAACATAGCTGGAAAAAAATAGGAGCTTGGCACATATTTTCCAGGATTTAAAATAAGAGTTGGTATGGTTCCTGTTAATATTCCAACAGGACAAATATCCGTAAAAGTAAATTCTATCAAAATTGGAGTTATTACAACAAATATCAGTAAAATCAAGTATTTAATGTAGCGTAACTGATGCTCATGTTCAGATTCTTCTAAACTAGGTAACCATCGTTTTTTCTTTACCTTCTTTGCAGAGTGTTCTGTACCTCTTTGTAAAAGGCCAATTGGACATGCCCATCCACAAAATGCTCTACCTGTAATGACGCCTGCTATTCCAAGAATAAGAAACGGATATATGATTAGTTTTAAGTTAAAATTACCTTTAAAGACTCCTACCTCAATTGCACGTAACGGACATGCGGCATCTGCTGCGGGACATGCATTGCAATAAAAAAAAGGATAACAAAACCCTGATTTAATCCCTAAAGCACCTAAATTTGCGGATAGAAAAAAAAGAAATTGTGAATATAGACGTTTAAGCTGTAATTTCATTTTTACCTAGAACGTCTATAGAGTATGAAGGATATAAATATTATTGATAATGCCATAATGATAAATTCAAATCCCGGTGAATCATTAGATCCATTGCCATCTGATGTTGTTGATAAATCAAGATTCACTTTTGTATTTTCATCATATTGTGTCCATCCACTTGCGGTCTGAACATTTAATGTATATTGCATATATGTTGCCTTTGCATATTGTAAGGAAAAAGAGCCAGTATATACATTTGAACTTGTTTCAGTAAGAGTAATATTCTCTATTTGATGACAAAGACTTGTTCCTTCGCATTCTTGGATTAGAAAATGAACTGATGTAGGTGTTACGTCTGTGATGGCGACAGTTATATCAATGGTTTCTTTCGGTTTTGGTTTTGCAGGGTCGATATTAATCGTTGGAGCTGCCGATACAATTAATGCAGATGTCAATATTGAAAGAAATATTAAAAAAATCAATAGTTCTTTGAATGTTTTAGATTTTTGAATAGCTGATTTCATATGCTTTTTCACACCTCTTTTCTATTTTTTATTGGTTATTAAATTTTATTTAATATATTCATCGATTTTATCCTTTAATAATATTTTTTCCCCTGTCCAACCTGCTGGAAAGGTATCATACATCATAACTCCAACATGTTTGTAGAGAATTCTTCCCTCTCTATCAAAGAAACAAATGGATGGAATGCCGCTATTCGGTTCAATTTTATATTTGCTGGTGTCATCAACTTCATTACCGAATACCCAATTCAAATGATATCCATAGTCTGCAAATAGATCGATAAAATCAACGATATCTTGATTGGTTTCTGATGCATCGACATTAATTGATAATATTTCAATATTATCTGAATAATTTTGATATGCTTTTAACAATTCAAGCATTTGATATTGACAGGGTTGACACCAAGTTGCCCACATATCAAGGATGACTATTTTTCCTCGATAATCTTTCAATTCCATATCTGTTCCATCTGGCAGTTCAAATCTGAAATTTTCTGATGTGCCACTGTTAATGTTATCTGTGTTTTGTGATGTATTCGTGCATCCTGTTAATGCAGTTGTTACAGTAATAACAAGTATTAACGTAAAGGCTATCCATTTTTTTCTCATTTAAGGGTCAAACTCCATATAAGTAACTACATATATGATTCAAGTTTTGTTTTAAGCATCGGTTTGGGCATTGCACCGACAATCTTGTCAACCAGTTTTCCGTTTTTAAATACAAGTAATGAAGGAATACTCATTATCCCATATTGTGTTGATGTCGATTGGTTTTCATCAACATTTAATTTTCCAAAAACGATTTTTCCTTGCATTTCTTTTGCCAGATCCTCAATAACTGGTGCGATCATCCTGCAAGGTCCACACCAGGGAGCCCAACAATCAATAACAATTGTATCATATTTGCTAATGTAATCATTAAAATTCGCATCTTTAACATCTAGTGGTGTATTTGGCATATTTTCCATGTCATTTCCTCCAGTTAAATATCTCTTTTTTAATTCTTCGAGTTTTTTTCTTTTAATTGCTGCTAACTCGTCTGTCATTATTTATTGTATGTTTTAAGTACTATATAACGTTTGTGCATTAATTTAACACAACCATTATATATTTGAAATTGAATATGTTGTTTTAGATGAGAGTTTTGGATGATACCAAAAACCTTCAATGCGATGATGCAGTAAAATGTGTCTTTAATCTGAATAACTTAGATATTGAAGTATATAAATTGCTCAAAAAATCTGGAGAGCTTAGAGCAGATGAATTAGCAAAAAAACTTGATAAAGAAAGAAGCACGGTTTATCGATCATTACAAAAATTAGCGAATTGTGGAATGTGTGACAAAATAACTAGAAACCTCGCACAAGGCGGCTATTATCATGTCTATACATGTTTGGATAATAAAACGATAAAAAAACATGCAGAACGTTGTCTTGAACAATGGTATATGGCAATAAAAAAAACCCTTGCAAAATTAGAAGAATAAAAATATTATTATAAAAAATAATACAATAATTTATTTTTATAATTAATAAATAACTTATTTTAATAAATATATTAACAATTCGGTTAAAAAAATAGAATGATTTATATAAGGTGTCAAAGATGCAATGCCATATTTGACTAGGAGAGATGGTAAATGAAAATAGATAATCCACAATATCTAGTAGGTAAAGAAGTTTATGATTCAAATGGAAACACCATTGGAAAAGTAGATAAATATTGGAAAAGCTGGAACAATGAATTTCCAGGATATTTCTTTGGTATTCGACCAAATGAAAACACTCGTGACACATGGTTCAGAGGAACACACAAGCTCTATCCAATTTATAGCGATTATATAAAAGAATGCCATGATCATGTCACCTTAAATAAAACAATAGAGCAACTAGGAAGATACTGGAATAAAGCAGTTCCATGCGGAAATACCTCTTGTCCAACTGATGAGCTTATTGACAAACCAATTTATGATAAAAACCACTCAAGAGTTGGAACTTTTTATGGTTGGGTAGAAACAGATGGAACATACAAACATTATTGCTGCTTTATCGACCCATACCTTGCAGAAACTTGGAATTTCCCATCAAACACTATATTTCCAATGCCAACCAACTATTTCTGGGATGTCAAAGATACAATAACTCTTGACAAAACATTAGATGAACTTCATCAATATTGGAAAGACAATTGGAATTTCAAATAAATAAGATTTCAAAAAAATTAATACAATGGGAGAAATAACTACTCCCTTTTTTTGTTTTTTTACCATATATAACTATCATATTTTTCAGAATCATTTGAAACTGTCTCAACTGATTTGGTTGTGATGTTAACAATTTTTTTTAACCTGTCTCCATGAAGATTTAATAAAATCTGTTCAAGATTAATATGTAACGATTCATTCATGGATGAGATGATTAATATATAACGAACCAACCAAATAGCAAGCTTTTCTGCAAATCTATTATTAGTTCTCCTTGAAATATTTTTAAAAATACTGGTTTGAAGCAATTCATATGTTGCTTGTTTCAATGTTACGTCTGTAGGTTCCCCCATGTTTTAACTCCATGTTTGGTTTTCTCTAACAATAAGTTATTTTCATTAATATAAATAGATTGTCATAATAAAATAAAATATATTTCAAAATAAAAAATCAATTTTGTATTAATTTAAATATTTATTTAATTTTAAATAGAAGATTAAATATTTTCAATTGATAATACAAATAGAAATAATCTGGTGAGAAAGATTGAATATTGATATTAGTACAAAAGATATAGAATCATTTCAACAAATAATTCTTACTTTTTATCAAAATAATAAGAGAGAATTACCTTGGAGAAATACAAAAGATCCTTATAAAATTCTCATATCTGAATTTATGTTACAACAGACACAAGTAAATAGAGTAATTGATTATTACAATAAATGGATCAAAAAGTGGCCTACTATAGAAGATTTATCTGATGCATCATTTTATGATGTATTATCTAATTGGGTTGGATTAGGTTATAATAGAAGAGCAAAGTACTTGCACGAATCTGTTAAAAAAATAGTCCATAAATTCAATGGTAATGTGCTTAAAGCAATGGAATTTTATGAGGAACTACCCGGAATAGGAAATTATACTTCTAAAGCGGTTCGTATTTTTGCAGGAAATGAGAATATTCCTACCGTTGATACAAATATAAGAAGAATCTTTATTCATGAATTTAATTTAGATGAATCAACATCTGAAAAAGAATTATATATGATTGCCCAGCGATGTCTTCCCGAGGGACAAAGTAGAATGTGGCATAATGCATTGATGGATTACGGCTCTCTTGTATTAACGGCTCAGAGTACAGGAATAAAACCAAAAACAACCCAATCGACATTTGATGGATCGGATAGACAGATAAGAGGAAAAATTCTTCTATTGCTATTAAAAAAGAATAAAACCTTTGAAGAAT
This sequence comes from uncultured Thermoplasmatales archaeon, assembly GCA_964636235.1. Taxonomy (GTDB): domain Archaea; phylum Thermoplasmatota; class E2; order DHVEG-1; family DHVEG-1; genus EX4572-165. The sequence continues at coordinate 72,458 of CAZWQV010000001.1, read as the reverse complement.
TACAATCAACACTGCAAATAGAAACAGATAGGCTAGAGAAAATACTTGGAAAAATGATTAAAGATACTATCATTCAACATGAAATGAATTATTACTTCGTAGATAAATAATAATATTATTTTGTTGATAAACGCAATCGTAATTGTTTTATTTTATCTCTTAAAAATATCGCACGTTCAAAATCTAGGCTATCTGATGCTTTCTTCATGTCACTTTCGAGTTTTCTAATCATATCCGGAATGGTTGATCGTGGAATATGTTTTGTATCTTTAATTTCTATTTTTCTTTCCTTTATTGGTTTAATAATGGTTTGCGGTATGATATTATGTTTTTTATTATATGCAATCTGCATATTTCTTCTCCGCATGGTCTCATCCAATGCTTTTTGCATGGACTCGGTAACCGTATCAGCATAAAGTACAACTTTTGCATCAGCGTTCCTTGCAGCTCTTCCAATAATCTGGATGAGACTGCGTTGATCACGTAAAAACCCTTCTTTATCAGCATCAAGAATTCCAATAAATCCTATTTCAGGGATATCCAAACCTTCACGTAGTAAATTAATGCCAACTAATACATCAAATTCACCTAGTCGAAGTTCACGAATTATTTCTGTCCGTTCAAGTGTGTCAATTTCTGCATGTAAGTACCGAGTTTTAATTCCTTGTTCTGATAAATACTCTGATAATTCTTCAGCTAGTTTCTTTGTTAGCGTTGTTACAATCACACGATGACCATTTTTGATGGTTCTATTTATTTCATCGATTAAATCCTTTATTTGACCCTCAATTGGGCGCACATCAACTTCAGGATCAACAAGACCCGTGGGCCTAATGATTTGCTCTACTATCTGTTTTGAAATCTGCATTTCATAGTCTCCCGGTGTTGCGGAAACAAAAATTACATGATTCATGAACTGAGTAAACTCAGCAAACGTCAAAGGTCTATTGTCAAATGCACTGGGTAATCGAAACCCATATTCAATTAGAGATTTCTTACGTGAATAGTCACCATGTTGCATGGCATGAATCTGCGGAATCGTCCTATGACTTTCGTCAATAAACATTAAAAAGTCTGAAGGAAAATAATCAAGTAAACAATATGGTCGATCACCGGGTTTTCTTCCATCAAAATGGCGAGAGTAGTTTTCAATTCCTTTACAAAAACCAGTTTCTTCAATCATCTCGATATCATAAAGAGTTCGTTGTTTTAATCGATGCGCTTCTATCATATCAAGATTTGTTAATGTATCATCAAGTTCTTGTTTAATTGACTCAATTGCTTTGTCTTTTTTTTCCTCCGGTATCACAAAATGTTTTGCGGGAAATAAATAAAGATATGAAAATTCATCTAATACCTTTGCTGTTATTTTATCAAGTTCTATAATCCGCTCAATTTCATCACCAAATAATTCAATGCGAATAATATTATCATAATACCCTGGTATGATATCAATAACATCTCCCTTAACTCTAAATCGACCTTGTTGTAAATCAAAATCGTTTCGTTCATACTGCATTAAGACCAATTGATTAATGATTTCTTCTCGTGAGATGGGACTGTTTTTTTGAAATTCAAATCGCATTCTTGAAAAATCAGTTGGATCGCCTACACTATAAATAGCAGATACGGAGGCAACGACAATGACATCTCTTCTAGATAAAAGAGATGCCGTTGCTGAAAGTCTCATTTGTTCAATTTTTGGGTTAATATCTGCATCTTTTTCAATATAAAGATCTTTCGAAGGAATATATGATTCCGGTTGATAATAATCATAATATGATACAAAATATTCAACACGATTGTGAGGGAAAAACTCCTTGAATTCATTATAGAGTTGAATAGCCAACGTCTTGTTATGGGCGATGACAATAGTTGGTCTTTGTGCCTCATGAATTACTTTAGCCATGGTATATGTTTTTCCGCTCCCTGTAACTCCCAATAAGGTTTGCTTATCAAAATTATTTTGTATCCCTTTTGATAGTTTTTTTATAGCCTCTGGTTGTGATCCTTTTGGCTGAAATGGTGATGTGAATTCAAATTCTGTTATGAGATCATCTCCTTTTTTCTAAGCAGTCTATTATATGAAATGGCAAATCGATGTGCTTCGTCCCGTATTTCTTGAAGAAATTGTAATGCTTTATCTTTTTTATTTAAACGTATGGGATGTAATTGACCCGGAATATAGATCTCTTCAAATTTCTTTGCGATACTAATAATAGGGATGATAACACCTAATTCATCAAGTTCATTTATTGCTCTATTAAGCTGACCCTTTCCACCATCAATGATGATTAAATTTGGATACAACTGCCGCTCTTCTTTTAGTCTTTTATATCTGCGGCGGACAACTTCTCCAATAGCTGAAACATCATCAATTCCTTTTACACTTCGAATTCGAAATCTTCTGTAATTGGTTTTGTCTGGTTTTCCATTTCGGAACTGAACCATCGATCCAACCATGCTTGTACCTGATAGATGCGAGATATCAAAACATTCGATAACGGTTGGTTTTTCATGAAGACGTAATTTCTGTTGAAGTAATGAAATTTTTTTAGTGGAAGCAAAAAATGTAATTTCAATATTTTTTTCAATAAGAGAAAGTAATTGTTTTTTTTCCCCTTTCTGAGGGACAATACATTGTACTTTGCTTTTTTTAATTTGAGAAAAATAGGTGTCAAACGCAGAGGATATCTTTTTTGGTATAATTATCTGTTTAGGGATTGGATTTTCTGTATAATACTGAATTAAAAATTGCTCAAATGCATCTTCAGATGATTCAAACATGAATTCTTGTTTATTGGTTAATGTTCCCTTGTAAATATTAAACATCATAATGTACATGGAATCATCTTCAATGAGATAATTAATAATATCTTCGTTGAATCTTTTTTCTCGTTCCATTTTCTGTTTTTCTTGAAGATGCTTTAATGCTTGAATCTGATTTCTTCTCTCAAGAGCTTGTTCAAATTGTTGATTATCTGCAAACATTTTCATTTCTGATTCAAGAGATGTGATTGCTTTACTGATGTGCCCGGTCAAAATATGTTTCACATGCGTAATAAGCTTTAGATAATCATCTTGCGATATGTTATTGATGCATGGTGCTTTGCATAAATGTATATGATAGCGAAGGCATTGTTTTTTTGGCAGTTTATTACAGGTTCTCAGTTGAAATGTTTTTTGAATAAATTGGAGGATGTAATCTCTTTCTGCAGCGGAAACAAATGGGCCAATAAATGTTCCTTTACCTTGTTTTTGCCTTGCAATAATGACTCTTGGAAATGGTTCATCTGTTATTTTTATATATGAAAATCCTTTTGAGTCTTTTAATCGGATATTGTATTTTGGTTGATGTTTTTTAATGAGTGTGTTTTCTAAAACTAATGCTTCAACTTCATTATCTGTAATAATAAAATCAACAGTAGTAACCTGTTGTAAAAGAGAAATTGTTTTACTATCATGATTCTTTTTTTGTTGGTAACTATTTAATCGTTTCTTTAGGTTTTTTGCTTTCCCAACATATAAAATAATACCTTTCGAATTTTTAAACAGATAGCAGCCTGGTTTATTTGGGATATGATCGGTATGAAACATATATGACAATTATTTTGAGCTTAATACTGGTTTTAATACCTCACCAGTATAACTGTTTTTTCGTTTAACAATTTCCTCGGGAGTACCTGTAGCAATAATTCTTCCGCCAAGATCTCCTCCCTCAGGACCTAAATCAATGATATAATCAGCATTTTTGATTACTTCAAGATTATGTTCGATGACAATTATACTATTACCTTTGTCTACCAGATTATTTAATACTTCAATGAGTTTTTTGACATCATGAAAATGCAAACCAGTGGTTGGTTCATCTAACAAATAGATGGTATTTCCTGTACTCCTTTTTGACAGTTCTCTTGTTAATTTAATACGTTGTGCTTCTCCTCCAGACAAAGTTGTTGAACTTTGCCCTAATTTAATATAATCAAGTCCCACTTGTGAAAGTGTCTTCAATTTTCGTTTGATATATGGAATATTTTCAAAAAATGATAACGCTTCTTCCACACTCATGTCTAGAACGTCGGCGATATTTTTTCCTTTATATGTAACATCTAGGGTTTCTTTGTTATATCTTTTTCCTTTGCACTCTTCGCATTGTACGTAAATATCTGGTAAAAAATTCATTTCAATTTTTATCACACCATCTCCTGCACAGGCTTCACATCTACCTCCTTTCACATTGAATGAAAAACGTCCTGGTTTATATCCACGTTTTTTCGCCTCTTGGGTCTGGGCAAAAAGTTTTCTAATTTCATCAAACACTTTTGTATATGTCGATGGATTGCTTCGAGGGGTTTTACCTATTGGACTTTGATCGATGACTATTACTTTATCAATTTTATCATCATAACCAAGAGATTCATATGCTCCTGTCGTAACCCGTGATTTGTAGATTTCTTTTTTTAGAGCAGGATATAAAATATCATAGATCAGTGTAGATTTGCCACTTCCAGATACACCAGTAACGAGTGTGAGAACGCCTAGTGGAATATCAACATCAATATTTTTTAAATTATGCTCTTTACAACCATACAGATGAATATAATTATTTGATGTTCTTCTCTTTGTTGGAATGGAAATAGCAAGTTTTCCTGACAAATATTTCCCAGTTAATGATGAGGGATGATTTTCAATTTCAGATACATTTCCTTTTGCAACAATTTTTCCACCATGAATGCCAGCACCTGGTCCCATATCGATTATATAATCAGAGTTTCTAATTGTCTCTTCATCATGTTCAACAACAATTAAGGTATTTCCGATATCTCTTAGATGATGCAAGGTATCAATTAATTTTTTATTGTCTCTTTGATGAAGTCCAATAGATGGTTCATCAAGAATATAAATAACTCCCATCAGATTAGATCCGATTTGTGTTGCAAGTCTAATTCGTTGCGCTTCTCCGCCAGATAATGTTCCAGAGTTACGAGAAAGAGTTAGATAACTTAATCCAACATTGTCTAGGAAGTGAAGTCGGGCATTAATCTCCTTTAAAATCTGCCAGGCGATTTCTTGCTGCTTTTTTGATAATATTAACGATTTAAAAAAGAGAATCGATTGTTTAATGCTCATATCTGTTACATCTGCAATGGTCTTATCATTAATTTTTACAGCTAATGCTTTTGGTTTGAGTCTTTTTCCATTACAAACTGGACAAGGATAGACTCTCATAAATTTTTCAAGGTCTCTTCTTCGATAATCTGATTCAGTCTGTTTATATAATCGATCTGACTGTGGGATTAGTCCTTCCCATTGTCTTATCCCTGACCAATTGGTTGATCCATGTCTCATGGAAAGATTGAATCTAATTCTATCAGAAGATCCATACATAAGCGCATCGAATTGTTGCTCCGAAAGATCCATTATTGGAGTAAAAATATCAAAACCAAAATGGTTGGCCACTGCACCTAGATATTTTATTCTCCATCTATCATGTATCCCTTTATATAGCCTTATTGCACCATCTGATATTGATTTAGCTTTGTCTGGAATTATTAAATCCGGGTCAAATTCCATGTTTATTCCAAGACCATGACAAGTTTCACAAGCACCGAATGGGCTGTTAAATGAAAACATTCTTGGTTGTAATTCTTCAAAAGCAAGACCGCAGATAGGACAAGCCATTTTTGAAGAAAATAACTGTTCATTATTCTCCGAATCAAGAACGACCAATAATCCTTCTGACTTTTTTAGTGCATGTTCACATGCTTCTGTTAATCTCGTGGAATCATTTGGTTTCAGTCGGTCAATGACTAGTTCAATATCATGTTGTTTGTATCTATCCAATGATATAGTCTCATCTGTTCTATATATCGCTTTATCAACACGTACTCGTATGTATCCTTCTTGGTTTAAATCTTTAAAAAGTTGCTCATATGTTCCTTTTTTCTGTCGAATAATAGGAGAAAGTATTGTGATCATTTCTTTGTACTTATCAGCAATAGTTGCGGCAATATTTTCAGCTGTTTGTGATTCGATTTTTTCATGATGGATTGGGCAATATGGAGTTCCCACTCGAGCGAAGAGTAATCTGAGATAATCATAGATCTCAGTAATCGTGCCAACGGTACTTCTTGGATTTTTACTTGTTGTTTTCTGCTCTATTGATATGGCAGGTGATAATCCATCGATACTATCAACATCTGGTTTATTCATAAGGCCAAGAAACTGCCTAGCATATGCAGATAATGATTCAACATATCTTCGCTGTCCTTCAGCATAAATAGTATCAAAAGCAAGAGTTGATTTACCTGATCCAGAAAGGCCAGTGATAACGATGAATTTATCTCTTGGAAGTTGCACACTTATGTTTTGAAGATTATGTTCTCTTGCTCCTTTTATAACGATATCTTTCAATGTGTTCCCCCATCGACTATTTTGTTTTAATAACTATGAAATAGAAAGGGCTCATGAAAACAGACTATTCAAATGTTTTGTTTAAACAAAAAGGAGAGTTAATTAAAAGTATTTTGTGTCTTGATTTTCAATCAACACCGATTATGGATGGGCTTATTAATCCTTTAATAGTCACTGGAATTCTTTGATTTGATTCTCCGATACTAAATTCGACGTATAAAAAAACTTCCAACCATTTGGCAGGTCCTTTTGAAAAATTTGGGATTAATTCTAAATACGTTAAGGTGAAATTCGATGTAAGGATTGTTTCAGATTTAGGTGGATATGATTGTTCCGATATGAAGTCATTAGCAAGTAAGGTTTTTCCAGATTCATAAATTCTATAGATACTGGTGGTAAGATTGTATGCTTTGAATGGGATCTCTGTGGGATTCTTATAGATCACTCCAATTTCTGCATTTACTGATTTATAAGTGAAATCTACATCTGTAAAAAGGGTAATACTAAAATTTTGATCATAAAGAAGAAATGATTGGAAATCAGGTATTGCAATCGCAGTAGTGACGTTAAAGGGCAGTTCTTTAATAAATCCTCCAATAATGACATTTGTATTACCTGACAGTCTCATAAATAATGTGCCTTTGTTGAAAATTTCATATGATATAATGCCAGTGAATGGTTGAGAAATTGTTTGTTTGGCTGGAATTGTGGTTGTGTTTATAATTAATGTTCCGTAATTATCACCAGTAGAATCTGAAAAAGAGAGAGTGGTTTGGTTTATTTTAAACCCGATTGTATTTGCATTTACAATGTCTAATATTCCTGTTATCTTCAATCCTTGGCTGGTCAAATCATATGAGTTGATTTTGGCATTTATTTGTGGGAGGGCTACGGCATCTATTAATGTAGTTGGATTGGTTATTATGTGTATACTTACAGGTAGGTTTTTATTAAAAATTCCAAGTAGATGAACTTGTAAATTTCCAGTTATTTTACTATTTAAAATATGAAATTTTTCCCCGCTTAATTTAAAATTTGTATCAGAGCTAAAATTGATTGAGTCATCTGATGGGAGGAGAATATTTGGAATATCTGTGGTCCCAATTTCATAACCTGATTCAGTTGTTATCATTAATTTAAAATCTTTCAATTCTGCTGAAAAAGAATTAGGGTTTGATATAAATAATGTACTTTCAATGATAATATTTTCTTCAGTTGCTTCACTGATTTCGATTTTCATGGTTATTTCAGGGGCTTCTAATCCTATTAAATTTGAAAGTACCAAGGATATAATAGCAATATTAATTACTAGGAGCATAGCTATAACGATTACTATTCTAATGTATTTATTTGAAAATCTCAGCATCTATGATTATATTTTTATTATTAATATTTAATATTTATTATTCAATTGTATACTATAATATAATCCATATATTCTTTTGGTTATTCAACTAATTGATGTGTTTTCTTTCTTTTAAAAAATAAATTTTAAGAATTTTCTGATTATATGTATATTAAAAATGAGAAGACTTTATGATTTTGTAAAAATCTTATGATGTTATTAAAAAACAATTTATTTTTTGGCATGGTTACTTGTAAGGTTGCATATGTGCTTTCTGAACCTTCATCATCTTTTGCTTTTGCTTTAATTGAATAGGTTCCATCATTATTCCATATATGAGATAAGGTGATGCTTGACCCTGATTGATATGGTCCTTGCCAACCTGAGTTTGTGTTATCTCCCCAATCAACATAAATTGAAATCTGATCATTATCCGGATCAGTTGCAGCAATTGAATAAGAATATGTTTCACCAGTTTTTCCACTATTGGGACCAGTTATTGATGGTTTGTCTGGTGGGTTATTTACATTATCTCCATGACCAAATGCATACAAGTATCCATAGTCATTTCCTTGATCATCGAAACTTGACCCAATATAAACAATACCATTTTCCCCTATACAAGGTGAGGAGTCAACGAGAACATTTGCAATCTGCCTTCGCCATCGAAGAGTACCATCTGAATTCACTGATATAAGTTCACCGCCATCTGTTTCATCAATATGAGTTCCAATATATATAGTTCCCTCACTTGAAACAGTAGGGGAGGATTGAAATATCTTTTGGTCTTCTCCTATATTAAATGCCCATTTTAATGTTCCATCGGGATTAATTGCATATAATCTATCATCACCAACATAAATGGTTCCATCTGGCCCAATTGATGGATTTGTTTCTGTTCCTGACCCTGTTTTTATTTTCCATTTCATTGTTCCATTTGTATATAACGCATAAAGATAATCATCATATGATCCAAAGTATATGGTTCCATCTTCTGTAATTGAAGCAGGTCCTTTTATATAATGTCCGGTTTTAAACCGCCATTTAAGTGTTCCATCAGGATTTATTGCATATAGATATTTATCACCTGAACCAATATAGATAGTTCCATCGTCACCAATAGCTGGATCTGCAGTAATATAATATCCAGTTGTATATTTCCATTTTATACTTCCATCTGGATTTACTGCAACAATATCGCCACTACTAGAACCAACCATATTACCAATATAAATTGTTCCATCTTCTGATATGGCTGGAGAACTGGTAATTGTACCGCCAGTATAAGATTTCCATTTTAATGTTCCATCTGGATAAAAAGCATATAAGTAATCATCCCAACAACCAATATATATTATATTGTCTTCTCCGATTAAAGGAGTAGAACGAATTGTTCCATGTGTAATAACTCCCCTGTCAATTCTCCATTTTAAACTCCCATCGTTATTTAATGCATAAAAATTTCCAGAATAATCTCCAAAATAAATAGTTCCATCATTTCCAATTATTGGGCCACCTTGAATCCAAGTATCGGATTCAAATTTCCATAGTTCTGCACCATTATTGTTCGCTGTAGTATAAGGACTTCTTCCTGTGTGCCTATTATCATGACATTTCATTGGCCAAGGTGAATCCATCAATCCATCATTACATGAAATTTGATCGATAATATTAGATTCCTGATTATTAATTAACTCTATTTCAACAAAAGGTTGAGGCTCTCTTTTCTGTTGTTCAAACATCTGAACTATTTGCTGATACTTTGCTTCATTGAACCCATAACCATCAGTACATATGAATCTAAGTTGATCATAAATGTACTCTCTCTGATTTGACTCAGAGATTACTATAAAAGATTGTATGAGTACCAAACAAATAATCATAAAAGCTATGACTCGTTTCAAAGAAACCCTCTAAAGTATTTATCTATTTTCTCTAATATAAATGTATTGACTAGCAAATAGTATATAACTTGTGACAAATATTTATTATACAGTTCTTTATATTTTCACTATTGTTTTTATTTAATTTGATTGTGTAGTAAAGTCTTGTGATGCCGTAGTGAGTCCAAATATAACAGATGCAGTCATTGTTCCTTTAATAATTAATTTTGATTGTTGTCCTTGAAATTTATCAACGATAACATTCCAGATGGATGAAATGGTTTGATTATAATAAACTGTAATTGTTACAGGCTTTAATATGGAAGAATCAGCGGGAATATCAATATTTGAAAATGAACCATCACCGATTTTATTTTGTTCTATGTAAATATCAAAATGAGATGAAAGATCATTGATATTTCTAGTTGATGGGTTTGTAATGTTCATGGTGAAGGTTATACTTGCTGAGCTTAATTTTACATTAACATTATTGATACTCTCTACTTCTGCATATACATGTAATAACGCATCTGCATCTGCATAATAAGAATATCCAAGGAAAGCTATAATAATAAAAATGATAAGAATTATGACAGCTAATTGAGAACTTCTTTTTGCAACCATAGTATTAGTTAATGTTTTTTTATTTTAGTACTCTTCGTTGCCAATTAATGGTTATCTTGTTAATCTCCTCTTCCAACCATTAACATTTTTTGAAGTGGAATTTTTGCCTTTTTAATCGTATTAACATCTAGAAATATCTGTGGTGATAATGTTTCTAAACTGTTTACCACATGCTGAAGTTTGATTTTTTTCATGTTAGGACATAAAGCTTTTTCTATCGCATAAAAATGCTTGTTCGGATTTTCTTTTTTTAAACGATAACAAATCTCTTTTTCAGTTCCTATAATGAATTCATCATGAGGTGAATCTTTTACATGATTAATCATTCCTTGTGTTGAAAGAACATGATCTGCTATATCAATAACATCTGGATTGCATTCAGGATGAACAAGAACTATTGCTGAAGGATGATGTTGTTTTAATTGTGCAATATCATTTTTTTTAATTTTATGATGAGTAGGACATATTCCAGGCCAAATAATAATCTCTTTATTTGTTACAAATCGTTTGATATAAAGGCCAAGATTTGTATCTGGAACAAAAATTATTTTCTTTTCCTTCAAGCTTTTTATGATTTTTACTGCATTAGAAGATGTACAACAAATATCACTCAGTGCTTTAATTTCAGCAGATGTGTTAACATATGAGACTACTGCAGCATGAGGATGTTTTTCTTTCAACATTGACAATGGTTCAGGTTCTACCATTGCTGCCATTGGGCATTTTGCTTCAAGGTCAGGATGAATTACTTTTTTATCAGGACTTAATATTTTTGCACTTTCGACCATGAAATCTACACCACAAAAAATAATCACATGATGTGAACTTTTTTCTGCTTGTTTTGAAAGTGCAAAAGAATCTCCTAAAAAATCCGCTATATCTTGTATTTCAGGTCGTTGATAATTATGAACAAGGATAAGCGCATCTTGCTTTTCTTTTAATATTTCAATTTTTTTTGAAATAGTATCCGAAATTTGCATGCTTATCCATAATCATTTTTTATATTTATATTAATATCATTGGGCCAATGACAAATCCACTTGCTTCGGATGATACTTCTTGGGCGTTTTCTGCTGCAGCAACACAAGTTATTTGTACTGGGCCAAATCCCATTATTAACCCTGCTTCCATGGTGTTTTCTGTTTTAATTGTGCCTGGTCCAAGTGTTGTTCCACAGTCTTCACACCCACCACAAAAGTGTGTTAAATCAATTCCATTCAATATGCCGCCTTGAATGGTTGTTGTCATTGTTATTCCTGAAGCAACGGCATTTCCTGTGTTTTCAACTTCGACGGTCACTCCGCCAAATCCGCCACTGATTCCAACAAATTCCAAGGTTGTATCGTTTTGATTTGCTATTGCAGGGATTGCCATTGCAATGATAAGCATAATCCCAATGCACATTAATCCTGCGCTTTTTGTTTTCATGATTTATTGCCTCCGTTTATTAACAATTGTTATATGTAATATATTATGTATTATATTTATTATTTGCCCCTTTAACCATACTCATATTTCAAATAAAAAAAGAAAAATGTTTTATTGTTTTTTAATAAGTGGTTTAAATAATTTTTCAATATCTTTTTCAACGGTTGAATTTGTCTGTACATTAAATTTTTCAACCAGTAAATTTAGTACATTTGAAGAAACAAATGCAGGTAACACTGGTCCAAGCATTATGTTTTTTACACCAAGATGCAGGAGGGCAAGTAAAACCAGAACTGCCTTTTGTTCATACCATGCAATATTATAGATAATTGGTAATTCGTTAAAATCAACATTGAGGATATCAGCTAGTTTCATAGCAATGACAGCAAGAGAATATGAATCATTACATTGTCCAGCATCGATAACTCTTGGAATACCATTAATTTCTCCTAGATTTAATTTATTGTAACGATATTTAGCACATCCGGCTGTTAGAATGACCGCACTTTTTGGTAATGATCGAGCAAATTGAGTATAATAATCTCGTTCTTTATGTCGACCGTCACATCCTGCCATAACAACAAAATGAGTTATATCGCCTGATTTTACAGCTTCAAGAATGTTATCTGCTGCACCCAATAATGTGTTCCGAGCAAACCCAATAGTAATTTTCCCTTGTTCCAACGATTCTGGAGGTTTACTTAAACGAGCTTGTTTTATTATATCTGAAAAATCTTTTTCTTTTCCATTTTTTCTGTCAGGTATATGTTTTACTCCTTCAAAACCAACAACACCTGTTGTATATACTCTATCTTTATATGTTTCCTTTGGTGGGACAAGACAATTTGAGGTAAGAAGAATAGGTCCATTGAATTTTTCAAATTCGTCTTTTTGCCTCCACCATGATCCACCATAATTTCCAATAAAATGATCATATTTTTTGAAGAATGGATACGCATTTGCTGGCAACATTTCACCATGGGTATAGATATCAATTCCAGTTCCTTTTGTTTGCAATAGTAATTCTTCTAAATCTTTAAGATCATGACCACTGATAAGTATGCTGGGGTTGTTTCTCACATTTAGCTCTACTTGAGTTGGTTCTGGATGACCATATGATGATGTGTTTGCTTCATCAAGAAGTGCCATCGTCTTAACACCCATCTCTCCACATTGCATAACAAGCTCTGTCAGTTTTTCTATTGTTTGCTCTTGTAATGTTGCAGCAAGACCAGTCTGGATAAAATCATAAATCTCTTGCTTTTCTTTTCCTAAGACAGATGCATGATGTGCATAAGCAGCAATTCCTTTCATACCATAGGTTAATAGTTCTTTGAGTGATCGGATATCTTCATTTGTTTCTGCTAATATACCAATTTCTGATGCTTTTTTGTTAATATCTTCATCATTTTTTGGATGCCACTGAAGAGCATCAAAAGAAGTATCCCCATTTACTTTTTCTTGTAAATCGTCTCTAATTTGTATTGCTTTAGGTATCATTTTCTTAAAATATTGTTTGTTAAAATTAGTATTAGTGATTGTAGAAAATAAACCATTCATAATGAACGTATCAGCATTTTTGGTTTGAGAGCCATTTTTTTTTGCTTCAAGAGCTACAATAGATATTCCTTTTAACATGTATAAATATAAATCTTGTAGATTGGCAACATTTTCATTTTTTCCGCAAACTCCAACGATGGTACATCCTTTTCCTTTTGCGGTTTCTTCACATTGATAACAAAACATTTTTTATTTCTCCTTAACTAAATCCATTGTTCTTTTAATTTTTCTCCCTTAATGCCTATCATAATATGTTTTATTGGAATGTTTCTGGTTGCATTTTCTAATGCGTTTTTGGCAATAGTTAACAATCCAGAACAACAAGGGACCTCCATAGTAATAACAGTTAATGTGTTTATTTTTGTCCGATCAATCATGATTGCTAATTTATCAATGTATTGGTCTATATTTCGGTCTAATTTTGGACAGGCAATTGCAATTCTTTTTCCCTGTAAAAGTTCGTTATGAAAATTACCCTTTGAATAGGCAACACAATCTGCGACAAGAATGACATCAGATTCTTGAAAGTAAGAGGCTAGTGGAGATATGAGATGTAGTTGAATCGGCCACTGTTTAAGTTGAGAACTAGCTATTAATGTTTCGCTTTCACATTCTGTTTTCTGGGTTGAAAAATCAATTGCTTTAGCACCAGGACATCCTTGATATGTGGGTGTTGATTTCAGGTCTGATTTATCAAATTCAATATCGATTCCTTGTTCATTTAGCACTTCTAAAGCTTGAGTTATATAAGTTTTTTCTCCATGATCTTTCAAATGATTTAGATGGGCTAATATGGTTTTTTCTCCAGATGGAATAATATTTTCTATCATTACTTTTTTCTCGTCATATGGTTCTGCTTCTCGTTCTTCTACACTAATAGCTCCTTTTGCGCAGTGACCGATACATGCACCTAATCCATCGCAAAATATATCACTAATCATCTGTGCTTTTTCATCTATTATTTGAATAGCACCTTCAGGGCAATTTGGGATACAATTACCACATCCATTGCAGAGTGATTTATCAATTTTAATTATTTTTCTTTTCATTTAAATCATTTACTATCTTTTTGATACAAAGTATGTAATGTATACAAAGGTATTTATACTTGGTAGTTTCTAAAAGTATACCATGGATCATGCATGTACGATTTATCAAACAATGGATTTTGCATCAAAAAAATGGATGCTTTTAATTCTTCTTGAAATGTATAAGAGTAATAAAGAAAAAGTTCGCTATTCAGAAATAAAAAAGAACATGGAAGAAATCACACCCAAAGTGCTATCAAATCGTTTGAAGGAGCTGGAAGATCAAGGATTAATAACTAAAACAATTGATGCCAGTGAATTCCCTGTGAAATCATTTTATCAATTAACACCATCAGGTAATGAATTCATAACGGTAATAAAAACATTAAAACAATGGGCGTTAAAATGGAAGGTAGACAATAAAATATGCCAATCGTTGGATTGTAAGCATTGTCCTTTAAAGATAAAGAATTAATATCAAAAATATTTCAGATTTTTTTGTTCATGGTTTTTATCCATGAATATAATCCTTCGACTGTTTTAATCATAGCATGTTTTCCCAGCTGTTCTCGAAAAGACGTGTCATATCGAATTCTACCTTTCAGTAAATCTTTTATTCTATAGCAAAGCATGCCCCCTTTTCTATCCCAATCAGTTAGTATTATTATTTCATCAAATTGCTTTACCAGGTCATCACAAAAATCAGATAATGATAACCCTTGGTTTACTGCAATGATTTTACCTTTTACGCCAAGTTTTCTTAGTGATCTTTTATCTTTTTTTCCTTCAACAATGATTGGTATGATTTTGTTTTTTTCAATTAACTCTATAATTGCTTTTTCCACTGCAGCAAGCGATTCTTCAATATTCATAGAGATACACATAATTTATTGATTTGTTAATTAAATAAATATTGGATAAAAAATACGAAAAGGATGATCGTATCATCCTTAAAATGCATCGAGGATTGAATTAAATGTCTCACTTGGACGCATCGCTTTACTTGCTAATTTATCATCAGGTTTGTAGTATCCGTTGATATCCACGGTTTTATCCTGTGCGCCAAGTAATTCATTATTGATGATGTCTTCCTTTTCTTTTAACTTGTTGAAAAGATTTGAAAACCGTTCTTTTAATGATGTATCCTCTGTTTGCTGTGCCAATGCTTCTGCCCAGTACATTGCTAAATAAAAATGACTTCCACGATTGTCTCGTTCGTTCACTTTTCGAGATGGAGATTTATTTGTTTCAAGAAACTTTTCAGTTGCTCTATCAAGGGTTTTGCTAAGAATATGCGCCTTTTCGTTATTTGTTCGTTTGCTATAATGCTCAAATGAAGCAGCAAGTGCTAAAAATTCCCCAAGTGAATCCCAACGTAAATGTCCTTCCTCATTAAATTGCTGTACATGTTTTGGAGCAGATCCGCCAGCACCTGTTTCAAACAATCCACCGCCCTTCATAAGAGGAACAATGGAAAGCATTTTAGCACTGGTTCCCACTTCAAGAATTGGAAATAGATCAGTTAAATAATCCCTAAGAACATTTCCTGTAACGGCGATGGTGTTTTTTCCGTTTGCTATTAATTCACAGGAAAACTGGGTTGCTTCAACAGGTGATTTGATATGAATCTCA
Organism: uncultured Thermoplasmatales archaeon; assembly: GCA_964636235.1. Taxonomy (GTDB): domain Archaea; phylum Thermoplasmatota; class E2; order DHVEG-1; family DHVEG-1; genus EX4572-165. The sequence goes on along the minus strand of CAZWQV010000001.1, from coordinate 56,544 downwards.
AGATCGTTTGTGTCATAATTTTTCAAATAGACATTTACTTTTTTAATTAGTTCAGCATCATGTGCTCTTGTTTTATCAAGCCAAAATACGGCAGGAAATCCAGTTGTTTTTGCTCTATTAACCGCAAGTTTCACCCAGTCTTGAATCGGTAAATCCTTCACCTGGCACATACGGAAGATATCGCCTTGCTCAACAGCTTGTTCAAGCAGTACTGTCCCTGATTCTGAAACTGCTTGTACTATTCCTTTCTCAGCAATCTCAAAGGTTTTATCATGCGATCCATACTCCTCTGCCTTTTGAGCCATTAATCCCACGTTCTGAACAGTTCCCATGCTTGTTGGATCAAAGGCACCATGTTTTTTACAGAATTCTATAACTGTTTGATATACTCCTGCATAACTACTATCCGGAATGACAAATTTCGTATCATATGCTTTGCCATCTGGTCCCCACATCTTTCCTGAATTTCTAATGGCAGCTGGCATGGAAGCATCAATAATAACATCTGATGGGACATGAAGATTTGTAATGCCTTTATCTGAGTTTACCATCGCAAGTTTCGGTTGTTTTTTATAACACGCTTTAATATCCTGTTCAATCTCTTTTCGTTGATTATCCGGTAATTGCTTAATTTTGGCATATAAATCCCCAAGACCATTGTTTGGACTGATCCCGAGCTGTTTAAATGTTTCAGCATGTTTTTCAAATACATCTTTAAAAAAGACAGATACAACATGACCAAAAATAATGGGATCCGAAACTTTCATCATGGTTGCTTTTAGATGTACTGAGAATAAAATGTCTTTTTGTTTTGCATCGTCAATCTGTTTTTCAATAAATAATCGAAGGGCTTTTTTACTTAGGACAGATGCATCAATTATTTCGCCTTGAATTAAAGGAAGTTTTTCCTTTAAAACATGCACAGATCCATCTTCTTTCAACAATTCAATTCTAGCAATACCTTCATCATCTTTTGTGATCGTGGTTGATTTCTCATTTGAACGTAAATCACCTTTTTTCATATGAGCAACATGTGATTTTGAACTTGCTGACCATTCACCCATTGGATGAGGATGTTTCTTTGCATAGTTTTTCACAGGGTCAGGTACTCGTCTATCGGAGTTTCCCATACGAAGTACCGGATTCACGGCGCTACCCTTGATTTTATCAAACCGTACTTTGATTTCCATTTCTTTATCAGTTTCTGGTTCCTCAGGATAATCAGGAATCTGATACCCTTTCTTTTGTAATTCCTTAACGGCAGCATTTAATTGTGGGATAGAAGCACTGATACACGGTAATTTGATTATATTTGCTTCTGGTTTTTTTACCAGTTCTCCAAGCTCTGCAAGATCATCTGATTGCTTTTGTTCATCTGTTAGATTTTCAGGAAATCGAGCAATGATTCTTCCCGCAAGAGAGATATCTCTTGTTTCAATATTGATCTCAGCTGCATCCGAAAAAGTTTTTACAACGGGAAGAAAAGAGCAGGTTGCTAAAGCTGGTGCTTCATCAACCTTTGTGTAAATTATTTTTTCATCTTTACTCATATGTTGAATCCTCCACTATTCTACTTTTTCTGGTTTTTTCGGAACATCATATAAAATATCGTCCCATGGATGACGGTATAATGGTGTTTTCAATCGTTTTTGATCGAAATAATGGCCCATGAATCCCATGGTTCTACCGATAATGAAAAATGCATTAAAGAATCCCATATCAATCATTTCTTTAATTTCATCTTTTGAGTATCCAAGGTTGATAAGCATATCAACAAAGAGCACTCCGATACATCCATCAACATTTAATATTAATGTATTCTTTTTCATAGTGGTAACCGCTTGAACTTGTAATGCATAATCGAGCAATGGATGCTTTGGAAAATGTTTTTTGGCATAGTTGATCATTATTTCCACCCGTTCATCAGGATTGTCGATGCTATGAATTCGATGTCCGATTCCTTGGATCCGAATATTTTGTTTTTTCATATAATCAACAAATTCACGTGGCTCTAATTCTTTTTCAAGTCCTAATGAAAAATGTTTTGCAGCTCCATTTACTGCACCTCCAAAACGAGGGCCAATTGTTACAATACCGCTGATGATTGATTCAATAAGGCTTTTTCCTGCTCTTGCGGTGACAATCGTGTTATGAGCACCAGATACTGCAGGTCCATGATCTGCTACAATTTGAATCACAAGTTCGATAAATTCTCTTGCATATTTTGGTAGATCCTTTTTAAACCATAAGAGACCGAGCACTCCTCCGATGCCATATCCTTTTTTAATAACTTCATCTATAGGAACTCCACAATAATTATGAATTTCACCAGTTTCATCACAGATAGTTGAAATGAAATTTGTTGGTTTTCTAACAAGACCTTCAGCCACAGCCTGTTTGTAATCCATTGGAATATGTGGGGGAGTTGGTTCATCAATTTCCTGGATTTTTCCCTGTTTTTTCAGTTTCAAAAATGTTTCATTGATTTTTTCCCCATAATCATCAAATGAATCAGGAACGACGACTCCTGCATCTTTTAACGCTTTATTTTTTGCCGCTGCGGTATCTTCTTTTCCTTCTGCTTTTGCACCAGCATGGCCGAATTGAACGCCACCGGGTAGCATTTCAGCACAGGTACCAGTTACCCACATAACCAAGGGTTTTGTGATTTTTTCCTGTTTTATCGCATCCACGATATCATACTCGTCCTTTCCCCCAACTTCTCCAAGACTAACCATCATCTTTATGTTAGGATTTTTTTCATACCGTAAAAGATGATCTAGTAATGTTGTTGCCGGGTACACATCACCACCCACTGCATATCCTTCGTAAATACCATCTGTGTTTTGTGCTACAATATTGTATCCTTCATTTGATAAACCACCAGAGACCGAAACAAATCCTACAGATCCAGGCCGATATAACTTTGTATCCTTAATATTTTGAGATGTTCCTGCAGCATTACCAATTTTAAAGCAACCTGGTTTGATACCTCCAACGGTCGCTGGACCAATAATCCATTTCTTTTTGTCCTTAGCAATTTTTGCGATTTTTCTTACATCTCTTTGAGGAACTCCCTCTGCAATCATGATAATGGTTCTAATGGTGTCGGTTTCCAATGCTTCCATGGTTGATTCAGCACATGAACGTTCGGAGGCAAAATTGACCATAACATCTGCTTCAGGATGTGCTTTGATTGCCTCATTGATACTTGTGTATCGAGGAATTCGAATTTCCTTTGTACCCCAGAATAATTGATAATATCCTCCACCTGTTGGAGTAATAAAACCTACTACACTTGGTTCTCCGCGGCCACACATGTAATCAAAGTCAAGCATGCGTTGGGCTGCTTTTTGTTGAGTCCCATAGATAAAAGCTTTGGTATTTTTGTCAAATAATTCATAATCAGGTAATTTTTTTATTTGCTTTGCTTTTTGTGATGCCATAGATCATTCACCTCCTTTAAGAGCCATTGAAACAATACGTGTCATATGTGTTTCGGGACCGTACACCTCAATTGGAAGGCCAAGTTTTTTCCCAAGTCTTCTCATGTTTTCAAGCCCCTCTTTATAATTTGGTCCACCTCTCCTGACATATATTTTTACATTGGTTTTCTTTAGTTTATCTGCATATTCATCTATAGCTTGAATAATTCCTGTGAATGTTTTAGCAACATCAGTGAAATTAGCTATTCCTCCACCAATAATCAAAAATTTTGGACGTCCTTTTTTATCTTTAGATCTTGTCATAAGATCAAGGATTGTTTTTGTATATTCATAGGTAAGCTCAGTACTTGGATTACCACTGTATTCACCATAATTTGCAAGCTCATCAGTAAATCCAAGATCTGCAACTGTATCAGCGTAAATAACGCTTGCACCACCACCAGCAACTAAATTCCATATACGTCCTTCAGGATTTAGTACGGTTAATTTTAATGATGCACCTGTTCGTTCGTCAAGGTCATCCACTCGCTCTTCCTCTTTTATTTTATTAAGTCCAAATGGGCTGGGAAATTTCAGATTTCCCCATTTTTCAGCACATTGATATGAAGCATAATCATCGACTTTTGCAACAGTATCTAGAGCAACAGGTTCATTATTTACAAAAGTGAATGGATTCAATTCCAAATAGACAAAATGATAATCCACCAGCATCTTGTAAATTGTTTTTATAAATAATGCTACTTTTTCTTTTTTATCACCAAGTTCTTTTGGTAAAAATTTTTCTACATTTACCTCGTCAATTGATTTTAATATAGGAATTTCAAGAGTGACAACGCTATCCCATACTTCTTCGATATTTACACCACCTTTCATAGAAAAATGGATAATATCTTTTTCTCTATGGGTGGTGATAGCAACGTAATATTCTTCTTTATGAGGTACAAATTTTTCCACCAGAAAATGAGTAAGAACACCTGTGGTTTCACCAGTTGTTTGTTTGATAGTAACTTTTTTGTTCATTCGTTCCTTGATCCACTTTTTCACTTCATCCCATGATTTATTGACATAAAGAAGATTATTTTTCCCTCTTTTTCCGAATAATTGATCCGGTTTAGCAACTAATTTTTCTTTTTTAAGCCAAGGATTTTCTTTTTCAAGTTTATTCAGATCTGTGTCAGGACCAATCAATACCTGTTTTGCTTCAAATTTGATTTTTCCATTTGAATACTCAGGTAAAGCTTTCGCCATCATTCTTTTTGCATCATACTCTCTTATACCTTTTTGTGCCATACGTTTACCCCTTCTTATTTATCTTTCATAAATGCAAGTGTTCCTCCTGCAAGCAATACATTTTTTTGCCTATCAGAAAGATTGTAGGTAACTTCAAATTCAGTTCCTTTCGTTTTATTTTTCACTATTAAATTTTTTCCATCCTTTAAAATTGATTTAATGTTTGGAATCTCCAGTTCGTCCCCTTGGTCTATTGTATCATAGTCTTTTTCATTTTTAAAATTCAATGGTAAAATACCAAAATTAATCAGATTTGCATTATGGATTCGTTCTATTGATTTTGCAATGACTGCTTTCACACCCATATACATAGGACATAATGCAGCATGTTCTCTGCTACTACCTTGTCCATATGAGAGACCTGCTACAATGATGTTATCTCTTCCTCTTTCCTTGAGTTGTTTTGCTCTATCATGAAATGTTGGATCAACCACTTCAAATAAAAATTCTGAGTATTTTGGAACATTACTTCGATATTTCATTTTTGATCCGGCTGGAATGATATGATCCGTTGTGATTTTATCTTCAACTTTAATAGTAACATCGCCTTTGATAGTATCTTTCAATGGTTCTGCTTCAGGTGGATCTCCAATATTTGGTCCACGATAAATCTCTGTTTTTTTCGCATCTTTTGGGAAGATAAACATGGAATCATCAATGATGAATTTCATAGGCATTTTTACGTTTGGATATTTAATGCCCTTCTTTTCTAAATCTCTAGGATCGGTAAATTCTCCAGTTAATACGGCTGCTGCTGCTGTTTCAGGACTAACTAAATAAGCATTTGCACTTTTTGTTCCACTTCTACCTAAAAAGTTACGATTACTTGTTCGAAGACTAACTGCGTCAGTTTTTGGTGATTGGCTATTTCCGATACAAAAACCACAAGCTGATTCAGCAAGACGAGCACCAGCATTTAAAATGCTAGTAAGACCACTGTCTTTTGCAATATTTTGAATGACCTGCCTTGACCCTGGTGCAACAACAAAACTTACATCGGGATGAACTGTTTTCCCTTCAATTATTTTAGCAACTGTCATAAGGTCTCTATATGATGAATTTGTACAACTTCCCACACACACTTGATCAACTTTCATCCCTTCTAGATCTTTTACTTTACTGATATTTCCTGGGCTATGTGGGGTTGCAGCTAATGGTTCAATTTCACTTAAATTGATTTCCACAACTTCATCATATGTTGCGTCATCATCGGCGGTAAGACCAATCCAATCATCTTCCCTACCTTGTGCTTTCAAGAATTCTTTGGTAATATCATCACTTGGGAACACACTTGTAGTAACACCGCACTCGGCACCCATATTCGTAATCGTTGCTCGGGCAGGTACATTTAATGTTTTTACGCCAGGGCCGGAATATTCAAAGACTTTTCCAACGTTACCTTTTGTGGTGAATTTTTCTAAAACTTTTAGAACAACATCTTTTGCGGCACACCATGGTTTAAGTTTTCCTTTCAAATTAACCTTTATTACCTTAGGGCAAGTTAGATAAAATGGACCACCGGCCATTGCTACTGCTACATCTAGTCCACCAGCGCCTATTGCAATCATTCCAATGCCCCCACCTGTTGGGGTATGGGAATCAGATCCAAGCAATGTCTTTCCAGGTTTTCCAAATCTTTCAAGATGAACTTGATGACAGATGCCATTACCTGCTCTTGAATATACTATTCCATATTTTGCAGCTACACTTTGTAAATATTTATGATCATCTGCATTTTCAAATCCAATTTGAACTGTATTATGGTCGACATAGCTTACCGATAATTCTGTTTTGACTTTTGGCACTTTCATAGCCTCAAATTGAAGATATGCCATAGTGCCAGTAGCATCTTGGGTTAAGGTTTGATCAATTCTAATCCCAACTTCTTCTCCTTTTTCAGGAGTTCCTTTGACAATATGTTTGTCAAGTATTTTTTCAGTTATTGACTTTCCCATGGTGGAAACCTCTTGATTTGAGATTTTTGCGAATAAATGTTTGTCTATTTAATAAATGTTTTCCCTTTCAATTCGGCAATAATCTATTTCTTGTGTCTATAATTCGTTATTATGAGCAAAATTGTTATAATAATTATCAAAATAATATTAATTGATATCATTTTTAGTGAAAATGAGAAAATTATATAAAACCTTAATCATTTTCGTTTTATGTGAATCATATAGAATTAACAAAAAATGAACAAAAGGTACTATTTGGACTTGTCACCTATCCAGAGCTTAATGATAGTGCATTATCTGAGATAATCAATGTAAAACTTTCAACATTTACATCAATAAAAAGACGATTAATAGAACATGATGCATTTAAACAAATTCGCATTCCTCTTCTAAACAAACTAGGTAGTGAATTATTAGCCGTAATTCACTCAGAATTCAATCCTATCATTCCATTAAAAGAACGAATTGAGCGGGCAAAAGAATCAATTGAAATTTACGATGAAATATTTTATTCTACGGGTATACAAGAAAAGGGTTTTTCAATAAGTTTATCAAAAAATTATACTAATATTGGAAAAATTAATGATATTAGAACTGAAACATTTGGGAAATTAGGATTACTTGAAAATGAATATCCATCAGAGATGATTTTTCCTTTTCAAACAAGCAATATCATTCGATTTTTTAATTACGGTAGAACACTAGGTACATATTATAATATTGATAATACTAACAATGCAACGGATGAACAATGGTTTAAAAATGGAAAACCTATCCCTCTTTCAAAAAAAGAAAAACTTGTTTTTGCTACCTTGATTGAATATCCTCAAAAAACAACCCAAAAAATAGGAGATATAGTAAATCTTTCAAGACATACTGTTTCTCGTTTAAAAAACAAGTTTTATCAACTCAAATTAATGAAAAATCTTACCATACCAAATTTACATAAGTTGGGTTTTGAAATTCTTGCATTTTATCATTTCCAATATAATCCTGGAAAACCACCATCTAAAGAAGATATCTCAGTTCTTGATACACCTTCTACGATTTTTCTTGCAAGTAGACGATTTGAAAGTGTTATTATTTCTGCATATCCCTCATATCAAAATTATAAAGAGGATAAAATGCAAAAAATTCGTTTTTTAAAAGAGAATGATTTTATAAGTTATACACCGCTTGTTAGAAAATATATGTTTGACCAAATGGAATTTTTAAAGCATTTTGATTTTGCACCAATTACTAAAAAGATTCTTGAAATTTAATTTAATATTACTCAATAATTTATGGATAAATGTTACAAAAACTTCTTATACTGTAAGATTATTCGAGCACCCCCATTTAGGGGGATAATAAGACCTATTAAATGAAAAAATTGAGGAATAACTCAAAAAATTGTGAAATATGGAGGAATTAAAAAATATGGCTGAAGAAACAACTATTCCAACTTATGCACCAAATCCAGAATTTAGTAATCGCGCATATATAAAAAATATGTCAGAATACAAAAAAATGTACGAAGAATCAGTGAAAGATCCGGAAGGATTTTGGGCAAAATTAGCAGAAGAACAAGTAAGCTGGTTTAAAAAATGGACAAAAGTAAAAGACTGCGACTTTAATGATGCAAAAATAAAATGGTTTGTTGATGGTAAACTTAATGTTTCCTATAATTGCTTAGATAGACATGTCGAAAATGGATATGGAGATGATATTGCTATAATCTGGGAAGGAAATGAGCCAACTCAGGATAAAGAATTTACCTACAAAGAGCTTCTTGATGAAGTTCAAAAATTTGCAAACGTTTTGAAAAGCAAAGGGGTCAAAAAAGGAGATCGAGTTTGCATTTATCTCCAGATGGTTCCAGAATTAGCAATATCAATGCTTGCCTGTTCACGAATTGGCGCAATTCACTCTATCGTTTTCGGAGGTTTTTCAGCAGATTCACTTCGAGATAGAATTAATGATTCAGAATGTAAAATTCTTATCACTCAAGATGAGGGTGTTCGAGGAGCAAAACCACTTCCCATGAAAGTAACAGCTGACAAAGCAGTAAAAGATACTCCAAGTATCGAATCTGTTATTGTGGTAAAGCGTGTAGGTAAGGAAGTTGCATTTTCTGATAAAGACTGTTGGTGGCATGAAGAAATGAAAAATGCAGACCCGGTCTGTCCACCAGAAAAAATGGATGCAGAAGATCCATTATTTATTTTATATACATCTGGTTCAACTGGAAAACCAAAAGGCGTACTACATACAACGGGTGGATATCTTGTTTATGCAGCAGTCACTCACAAATATGTATTTGATTATCACCCCGGAGATATTTATTGGTGTACTGCCGATATTGGCTGGATTACAGGGCATTCATATATTGTCTATGGTCCACTTACAAATAAGGCAACTACAATCATGTACGAAGGAGTTCCTAACTATCCAGATTGGGGAAGATTCTGGGCTATTTGTGAAAAATATCAAGTAAATAGCTTCTATACTGCTCCAACTGCCCTTCGAGCTCTAATGAGAGAGGGAGATGAATGGGTAAAAGAACATGATCTTATTTCATTAAAACTTCTAGGAACTGTGGGTGAACCAATTAAATCGAAAGAATGGCATTGGTATTATAATCTCGTTGGAGGAAAACGATGTCCTATTGTTGATACCTGGTGGCAAACAGAAACTGGTGGCATTTTAATTACTCCTCTTCCAGGAGCTACACCATTGAAACCAGGAAGCGCGACTTTACCATTCTTCGGTGTTGAGCCCATGGTTGTTGATGATCAAGGAACTGAAATTAAAGGTAATGATGTCAGTGGTAATCTTGTTATAAAAGATGCATGGCCCGGACTTATGAGAACAGTCTATGGAGACCATAAACGATTTAAAGAAACCTATTTCTCAGTATATCCCGGCCTATATTTCACAGGTGATGGTGTTTATAGAGATAATGATGGATACTATTGGATCACTGGTCGAGTAGATGATGTTATCAACGTATCAGGCCATCGAATTGGAACTGCTGAAGTGGAAGGTGCACTTGGGAAACATAAGAAAGTTGCAGAAGCAGCAGTCGTTGGATTCCCACATGATATAAAAGGACAAGGAATCTATGCATATGTCACCTTAAAGGCAGGTGAAACGGTTGATGATAATCTTACTAAAGAACTTGTCAAAACCGTTCGAGAGGAAATAGGGGCTATAGCAAGTCCAGATAAAATCCAATACACTGAAGGTCTTCCAAAAACAAGATCTGGAAAAATCATGAGACGTATCCTACGTAAAATTGCTGATGGCAATTTAGATCAACTGGGAGACACAAGCACACTTGCAGATCCAAGTATTGTCGATACACTTGTGAAAAACCGTCAATAAATATAAAGGAAAATTTAATTTCCTTCTTTTTTCTCTTTTTTATATATGATTAATACTTCTGATTTTCAACAAAAAATACGGTCCTATCAATATATGCTTCCACCACTTAGTGGTTATACTGATTTTCCCTTTAGAAAACTGTTAGCATCTTTTTCTCCCTGTTGTATCATTACTGAAATGGTAAATGCTCGTGCCGTCCTTGAAAAAAATCAAAAAACCGAAAAAATACTTCAAATGGAATCTGGAAATCATCTGAAAGGATCTCAACTAGTTGGAAATAGTCCAGATGAAATGGCAGATGCAGCAAAAGTATTGGAATTGAAAGGATTTGATTTTATAGATATCAATATGGGATGTACTGTTAAAAAAGTGATTAAGAAAGGGCAAGGGGTTGCGCTTATGAAAAATGAACAATTAGCGCAATCTATTGTCCATCAAGTTGTTGATGCCGTGAAAATACCAGTATCAGTAAAATTAAGAACTGGTTTTTCTGATGCAACAAAAAATATTGTATCACTTGCGAAAAAATTAGAAAAGGCAGGGGCAAGTGCATTAATTATACACGGAAGACCAGGTGATAGAAAATTCGGTTCTTTTATTGATTATAATTGTATTGCAAGAGCAAAGAGAATGATATCAATTCCAGTCATAGCAAATGGGGGAATAACTGGAGAAAATGCAAAAAAGATTTTACAGAAGACCCATGCTGATGCTGTCATGCCTGGCCGATCATTAATCGGTAATCCATGGATTGTTCTTGAATTACATCAGTATCTACATAATCAATATTATCAACCACCAATTTTAAAAGAAAGAAAGACTGTTTCTTTGAAACATGTAAAATATCAATGTCAATTTTATGGTGAAAAACAAGGAATAATTCGATCTCGAAAGAGCATTCCAAAATATTTTTCAGCAATGATGAATAATACACAATTTAAATCAGATATATTAAAGATTTCTACCTATGATCAAATGAAAAATTTGATCGAAAATATTTATGAGTCACACGGAATGATTACATATAGGTGAAGAAAATTTTATCATTATTTAATTGATGTCATGATTGAAAATGGATGAGTCATATATTGTAGATGGATTAGTTCGGTTAATTCAAAAAGCAGAAACTGAATTACCTTTAGATGTAATATTTGCATTAAAAAAAGCATATGAACAAGAGGAAGGAATTGCCAGGATTCAACTTGAAAATATTTTAAAAAATATTGAGATCGCAAAAAAAACCAAAAGACCTTTATGTCAGGATACCGGGGTTCAGACTTTTTTTATTGAGGTTGGCAAGGATTTTCCATATATTGGAAAATTAAAAGATTTATTGTTAACTTCAGTAAAAAAAGCAACATTTGAAGTACCTCTTCGACCCAATACTTTTGACCCATTTACTAAAAGAAATCATAAAGATAATATTGGGGAATATATCCCTGCAATCACCTGGGATTTCATCGATGAAGATTATGTTATAATAACTGCAATTCCAAAAGGTGGAGGCAGTGAAAATATGAGTAAGCTTGTAATGCTTAAACCAGGTGAAGGTATGGAAGGTGTGGAATCCTTTATCCTCAGAGAAATACAAAACGCAGGGGGAAATCCATGTCCGCCAACTGTGGTTGGAATTGGCATTGGTGGAGGTGCGGATTTAGCTATGAAACTGGGTAAAAAGGCATTATTGCGACCGGTTGGTATTCGCCATAATGATCCAAACGTGGCAAAAGTTGAAAAAAATCTCATCAAAAAGATTAACCAAACCGGTATTGGCCCTATGGGACTTGGTGGAAAAACAACTGTTTTAGATGTTCATATTGAGAAAGCTCCAAGACATCCTGCATCTTTACCCGTTGGAATGGTAGTACAATGTTGGGCTGACAGAAGAGCGACAATGATTCTTAAAAAAGATGGAAGATATGAAATGGTGGAGTAGCAATGATTTCAAATCTCACAATACCTCTAACAGATGATGATTTAAATTCACTTCATGTAGGTGATATTGTATCGTTATCGGGGACTGTTTTTACCGCCCGTGATGAAGCTCATCAACGGTTATTATCTTTGGATAAAAAGAAAATTCCCTTTGATATTCAATCAATGGGACTTTATCATTGTGGGCCGTTAATGGAAAAAAAACAGGGAAAATGGCGGGTGATATCTGCAGGACCAACTACTAGTTCAAGAATGGATCTCTTTGAACAGGAATTCATCCAAAAATTTCATACAAATACAATTATTGGAAAAGGAATGATGGGAGAAAAAACCAGAATTGCTTTAAAAGAAAAAGGGGTTTTTTTTGTTTATACTGGCGGGGTCGGAGCACTCGCTGCTGATCAAATTACCTCAGTTAAAAATGTTTATTGGCTTGAGGAACTGGGTATGGCAGAGGCTGTATGGATCTTTACTATTGATCACTTTGGCCCTGTTGTTGTTGCGATTGATGCATATGGCAACTCTATGTTTCATAAAAAATGATAAGAATTTTTCTAGTTATCATTCATAGGAATTTTTTGAATGAGATATTGAAATTTTCCGTATTTTGTTCTTTGTATCTCTTTAACTGCACGAAAGTTTATATGGATAGTACTCCCTAATTTTTTATTAAATGATTGTTTCATTTTTATGATACTTTTTTCTGAGGTGTTCTCATCCTTTACAAAATTGACTATGAGCTTGCCGGGAGTATCTTGGAATAATTGACATTCTTTGATGATGTCTGCTTGTTCTGCGATGATATGATACAATCCAGTAAGAGGAATTTTTTCGTTATTTGCAGTAATAATAAATTCTTGCGTTCTTCCTATAATTTTTTTCATTAAAGGGTATGATGAACCACAGTAACACGCTTCATTGCTAATTTCTGCTAAATCTTCCGTTTTATATCGAATAAATGGAAAAATGCTATTGGTAAAACTCGTAGCAATAATTTCTCCTTTTCTATTTTGTTTTAAAACTGGCTGATGATCTTTATCTAATATTTCTACTAGACCGTAACTAGGATATACATGATAATATGAGGAATCTTTACAAGTGGTTGCAAATACGCATTGTTCTCTATGGCCATATTGATCAAAAACCGGGCAGTGATAGGTATCTTCAAGAAATTTTTTTTGAACGCTGTCGATTAATTCACCGTGACAGAAAATTCCTTGTAGATTAATTTGTAAATCACGTCCTTGGTTTAGTTGATATTTTGTTAACAAAAGAAGAGCGGATGGAAATGAAGTAATAAATTTTGGTTTGAATCTGTTAATATCTGATATATATTGATTTAGATATTTCGATGTTGTATGAAATGATGAAAGCTCGAGAGTTCTAAAAAAGGGATGATACATTTTAATGGAATTAATTCCAGTTATTGAAACGACTTTGTCATTCCAATGATACCCTGCCTGTTGCATGTATATTGAATTATACGCGTAATGGATTCCTAACCAATGTGCTTTTTCTAAATAAAAGTGCAAAGGATTTCCAGTTGTACCTCCTGTTGATCGTAATTGAAATGCGTTTGATGGAAAGTTGGTTGCCTTTAAGGTCGATAGATTTTTTCTAATCAATTGTTTTGTAAGAAGAGGAATTTTTGTGATGTCAGAAATTTTTTGTATAGACGAAGGTTTGATGTTTTTTTCTGAAAATATTTTTTGATAATATGGTACATGTTGGTTTGCATGATGCAATATCTCTTGTAATCGTTTTACTTGATATTGTTTTATTTTATCTGATGAAGATGATTGTAATTGTCTGATTATTTTGCATGTGTGATAATAAGTACGAAGAAATGTACCTGTTGAAAGTAAAGGTAAATATTTTAATTTTGAGAAAAATGATAATTGATGTGGTGAGGAGTATGAATTCATAGATGAGAACCATTATAATAAAATATCATTATTAGTATTTACTTTTGAATTCGCAAATTCTTTAATCTGATGAATGTTGCAGATAAAAAGGTGATGTTATTTCATTAAAACCAAGTTTTGATTCCGAAAATGCCATTATCATTTTAAAATCTTTTATTAAATCATATGTTGAATCTGCTCATGTCAATTCGGTTGTATTAGGTCTTTCTGGGGGAGTTGATTCTGCGGTAATGGCTGTTATATGCAAACAGATGCCAGAGTTAAAAAATACTCACTGCCTTTTTTTACCTGAAAAGGCTACTCCACAATCAGATAGGGAACATGTTAAAACATTAGTGGATCGGTTTCATTTATCATGCCAAACCATTGAAATTTCAGATTTAGTTGATTCTGTGGTTCATACAATGGATGTTGATATAGATCAACTAACAAAGGCAAATATTAAGGCACGATTGAGAATGGTGTTACTATACTCTTATGCCAATAAAACTAAAAGTTTGGTATGTGGTACATCTAATAAATCAGAGTTGTTAATTGGGTATTTCACAAAATATGGTGATGGTGGTGTAGATATCATGCCCTTGGGAGATATCTATAAAACACAGGTTTTTGAACTTGCCCGATACTTAGATATACCCTCAGAAATAATCAAAAAGCCTCCAACTGCAGGATTATGGAAAGGACAGACTGATGAAAAAGAGCTACGATTAAAGTATGAACAACTTGATCAGATATTATATGGTTTGGAATGTAAACTCTCTCAGCAGAAGATTGCCCAACAAGTATCTGTTTCCATCGAAGATGTCAATCGTATTCATCAACTTAGAAAATCAAGTCAACATAAACGTCGTCTTTCATTAATCCCAAAAATTGGACTACGAACTCCTGGACTTGATTGGAGAGTCCCAGTCCAAGAAGGATAAAACAACAGGTATTATTAAGATTCACAACTTTCTTCATAATTTAAAAACATAATATTTATAATATAATAAATTATAAAAATGTGTTAATCATATTATTCATGGTGGTATACCATTGAAAATAAATCCATTATGCAATGTGCAAATAGTATTATTAACAGTCATTCTCCTAACCACACCATTATTATCAGCAACTATGATAAAGCAGGAAGATTTTATCAATCAAACCATCTCCATTTCAATTTCACCCTCTTATCAAAAGATATTTGAAGATCAGAATTTTACAATACTTTATCCCCGCTCTGCAATACCTGTAATAGCTGAACCTGGACAATCATTTATCATACAGCTACAATCACCTGTATTTGAAACTCTATCTGTTTCTTTGCAGACTGCATATGATCCTCTTCCAGATAATTATATTCTATCAGTTGATGATTTCAAAAACGAAAATAATATTTTTTATATAACTGTTTCAATACCTTCTAATGTTAGCGAAGAACTATATAATCTCACTATTAGCTTAGAAGCTGAAGAAAATCAATACATTCAAACAAGACCCCGAGCAGTAAATGTACAACAAACCATTGATGATACCTATACATTCATCCAAATTGCTGATTTTCATATTGGTGATCCTAGAGGACTAGCAGAGAATCCAAAAGAAACAATTGGGTGGAAGGCAGCTCATAAAGTAATAGAGGAAATAAATTTACTTCATCCTGATTTTGTCATTATTACTGGGGATTTAACATTTGGCCAAGCATATCCATTTGAATATAGTCATGAATATAGACTCTGTTATGATATCTTGCAAGAGTTTCAAGTACCAACTTATCTTGCCCCCGGTAATCATGATGGGTATATCCAAACATTTCAAGATGGATTAAAATTTTGGCAATATTATTTTGGCCCGCTCTATTATTCATTTGATTATGGAAATAATCATTTTCTTTCCTTAAATTCATATGATTGGCCAAAAATTGCTAGATTTGGTTTTTCATATCTTGTATTCAATTGGGGCGGATCTATTCGAGAAGAGCAAGCACAATGGATTGAGCAAGATCTAACAAAACATAAGAGTTCCCCTATGCTCTCAATGATGCTTCATCATAATCCTTTATGGGATACCACCTCAGACTCATTACTGAAGAATGGATATTATGGAAGAGAGCATCTTCTTTCCTTGATTAATCAATATCAGATAGATATGGTTCTTGCAGGCCATGTGCATTATGATGATGTAACAATACAGAATAATACCTATTTTATTACCACAACCACAGCCGCAAGTAGTGTTGACGATGATCAAGGATATTGGGGATATCGAATGATTAAGATTGCGGATGGACAGATACAATCGATTAATTATAAAGAACCAAAATATTCAATTCCATCTTATAGAATTAATCAATCATCAATAAATCAATACTCAGTTACAGTTGAAAATGATTTGGAAACAAATATCTCCTTTATGAAAGAGTTTATTGTACCTAACAATTCATATACGGTTAACTATGGAGAAATTAAACAGATACGAGAAAAAGATGAGATGGCCGCTGTTTATGTAACTGGGACCATTCCCAAAGAAACAACTCAGATGATTACCATTAGTTAATAGGAATCAACAATAAGTTTTCTTCCCGTTAATTTTTCATATGCTTCTAAGTATCTATCCTTAGTTCCGTTAATCACTTCATCTGGAAGATGTGGTGGTGATGAATTCTTATCCCATCCAGTACTAGATAAATAATCCCTGACGAATTGTTTATCAAAACTAGATTGACTTTTCCCCGGTTGATACTCATCTGCTGGCCAAAAACGTGAAGAATCCGGTGTTAAAACTTCATCAACAAGAATGATTTGATTACCGATTTTTCCAAATTCAAATTTTGTATCGGCAATAATTATACCCTTTTTCCTTGCATATGAAGTTGCAGTCTTGTAAATTTGCAGTGATAAATCGCGAAGTTTTGCTGCGTCCTCTTCACCAATAATAGATGCCATTTCTTCATAAGAAATGTTCTCATCATGACCCGTTTCTGCTTTTGTTGAAGGAGTAAATAAAGGTTCATCAAATTGATCAGACTCTTTTAAACCACTGGGTAGTTTCATACCACACACGGTTTGATCTTTTTTATATGATTTCCATGCAGAACCTGAAATATATCCTCTGACAATACATTCAATCGGTAGAACTTCAGCTTTTTTTACTAACATACTTCGTCCAAAAAGTTCTTTCTTATATGATTGAAACTCTGCTGGAAAATCATCAACCGATGCACTTACCATATGATTAGGAATCAATTCTTTAAAATAGTCAAACCAAAATGCTGAAATCTGGGTTAAACAAATTCCCTTATAAGGTATAGGTTCATGAAGCACCCAATCAAATGCTGATATTCGATCAGTAACAATTAAGAGAAGTTGATCACCAACATCATAGATATCTCGTACTTTTCCTTTTTTAAAGACCTTAAATGGTAGTTTAGCCTCTGTTACAATACTCATTTTTTCACATCCTTAATGAATTTCTGCATGTTCTTCAACAGGCTTATCGGTGGTTACTTCGCCTCCTTCAGAAAAAAGCTTTCTTTGTTCATAAATTACTTTTTGTTCATTGTTAACCGTTAATTTTACCTCTAAAAATTTGTCAAATGGCAATATTTTTTCAGGCATATGTGGTATATCTTTTATGGTGATGATGCTTCCTGGCTTAGCATCAAGAGGATTTAGTAAAGATACAGTTCCCTGTTTATCAGATGCAGCAAGAAGCATACCACTTGATTTAATTCCTCTTATTGTTGCAGGTTCTAGATTTGAAACGATAATAATCTTTTTGCCCACTAATTCATCGGGTTGATAATGTTTTTTTAATCCTGCAACTATTTCTCGTTTTCCAAGAGCTCCTATATCGATATTAATCAGATATAATTTATCTGCATTTGGATGATCTTTCACTTCATTAATCTCTGCGACACGTAAGTCTAATTTTGAGAATGGATCAATTTCTGGCATGATCTCCTCCAATGAAAGCTTTGTAAATAATGGTTTTGGTTTTTCAATTTTATAATTACTTTTAAGAGGCTTTTTTGCATCATCCCAAGAAGCATTTGAAAAAGATATATCTTCTCCCAATAATTGCCATAGTTTTTCTGAAGTAAATGGTAAGTATGGAGCAATACAGATACTGAGGCATTTAACTATTCTTAGGCATACATGCAATGTGGTCTTACATGCCATTTCATTTTCTTTTATTTGTTTCCAAGGTGCTTTTTCATTAAAATAGACATTGCCTATTTTGGCTAAATTCATCACTTCTTTTAATCCTTGTTTGAACTGACAATGTGATAATGATTCTTTTACAGCATCCATGGTTTTTTCAATTTCTTTAATGATTTTTTCATCGCTTTCATCATATAATCCAGCTTCGGGTATCATACCAAAATTCTTTTGAGTAAACGTTAATACTCGATGTATGAAATTACCAAATGTGCCTACTAATTCATCATTATTTTTAACGACAAAATCATCCCACGACCAATTTGCATCTTTGTTTTCTGGCATATTAATTGATAGATAATAACGGATAGCATCAACATCATATTTTTTTACAATATCTGGAACCCAGATACCCAATCCTTTACTTTTAGAAAATTGTTGACCCTGTAGTCGCAAATATTCATTAGCAGGAATATCATAGGGTAATTGTAGTTCATCTTTATATCCCATCAAGATAGAAGGCCATATGATGGAATGAAAGGGAATATTATCCTTGGCTAAAAAATAATAATGTTTTGCTTTTGTATTATACCACCATTCTTTCCATTTCTCCTTATTTTCCTGATAAGAACTCCATTCGATACTTGCAGAAAGATAGCCGATAACAGCATCAAACCAGACATAAATTCGTTTGTCCTCATATCCATCAACAGGAACTGGAATACCCCAATTTATATCCCTTGTTATAGCTCTTTCATGCAACCCATCTTTCAGCCAATTTTCTGTAAATTTATGTACACTTGATTTCCAATAAGTTTTATCTTTCATCCAATCAATTAATTTAGATTCAAAATGATTTAATGCAAAAAATAAATGCGTTGTTTTCCGTAACTCCGGTGTAGAATTACATAATTTACAACGGACATCTAATAAATCCTGAGGGTCCAACAAATGACCACATTCATCGCATTGATCACCTCTAGCCTGTAAATTATTACATTCTGGACAACTACCCTCAATATATCTATCTGGTAAGAATCGATTGCAATTGTGACAATAAAATGATTCTACCTCTTTTTCATAGATATGATTTTTTTCATACAATGTTTTAAAAATATCTTGAACAACATGATAATGATTGTCAGTTGTTGTCCGAGTAAACAAATCAAATGAAATACCAAGTTGCTTCATATTCTCAGTATGTTCTTTATTATATTTATCAACAAAATCCTGGGGTGATATTCCTTCATTTTCTGCACTGATCGTGATTGGTGTTCCATGTTCATCACTTCCTGAGACCATCAATACATCATTTCCGATTAATCGATTAAAGCGTGCGAAAATATCTGCAGGAAGGTAACAACCCGCGATATGACCTAAATGTAATGATCCATTTGCATATGGCCAAGCGACACCAATATATATTTTTTCAGTCATTTGTCAATCCACAAGGGGAAATAAAAGGGTAACATTTAAATATGGCGCAAAACTAATAAACATATGCACTATGCCATATAGTGTCAATTGAAGAATAGCACTTACGTAACATTCAATAATTGTTTGTTACTTTACTCATAATTGATTCAATTTCATAAACATGATCCAAATACTCGTTAAGTTTCAGGTATTTGATATTCAGAAATATTCATCCCACTATATTATGGACTAGTGGAATGTGCTATTTTTCAAAAAATCTTCAACATATTAAAATCGAGGTTGATAATAATGGTTATAGATCCAGCTACAACAAAATATTTAATTAAAGCGACAATTCGAGCGGATGGTGTTATTGAAAAATCCGATGTCGTTGGAGCCATTTTTGGGCAAACCGAAGGGCTCCTTGGTGATGAATTAGATTTGAGAGAATTACAGAGATCTGCTCGAGTAGGTAGAATAGAAGTAGAATTAGAATCAAAAAACGGAAAAAGTACCGGAAGCATAACACTTCCCACTTCTTTAGATAAAGTTGAAACAGTTATTTTAGCAGCAGCTTTTGAAAGCATTGATCGGGTAGGTCCTTGTAAAGCAACTATCACAGCTGAGGAAGTAGAAGATGTTCGAGTTGCTCGTAGAAAAATGGTTATAGAGCGAGCAAAAGAACTACTTAATAAAGTACTTGAAGAAGGTAAAATGGAGGGCTCTAGCATTGCTGATAATGTGCGGCAAGCAGTACAAATCGAAGAAATTATCAATTATGGCCCCGATCATTGTCCTGCAGGACCAAACATTGAAAAAAGTGATGCAATCATCGTCGTTGAAGGACGAAGAGATGTACTAAATCTTCTCAGATATGGAATTAAAAATGTTATTGCTTGTGGCGGAACAAATATACCCCCTACGGTAACTGATCTTACAACGGAAAGAATTACCACAGCTTTTGTCGATGGTGATCGTGGTGGAGAACTGATTCTTAAAGAATTATTACAAACTGCGGATGTTGATTTTGTCTCAAGAGCACCACCGACCAGAGAAGTAGAGGAGATTCCACAGAAACTAGTAATGAAAGCATTAAAAAATAAAATTCCTGCTGAACAATATGCAGAAATGTATGATATTGAGATGAAATCACGAACCGATCAAGAAAAAAATGATCGAAAAGGCCAGCCTGCAAAAGAAGAAAAAGAAACCAAAAAATCCTCATCAACTAGTTCATCAAAAAAATCTGATGATAAAGGAAAGAAGGATTACTTTTCGATCTTAGAAGATGTTTCTGGTTCTTTAAAAGCAGTACTTCTTGATGCAAAAGATAAAGAAATCAAAACACTGCCAGTTCGTGAATTAACTGATGAACTGAAGAAGAGCAAAAACATTGAGACCGTGGTTTTTGATGGTATCATAACTCAGAGATTACTCGATATTGCACATAACAAAAATGTGAAAACAATTGTCGGTATGAAGATGGGAAATGTTGTGAAACAACCAAAATCAGTGAAAGTTGTCACAAAGAAATAAAATCAATCCTTCATTTTCATTTTTTTTTATTTTTTATTTGTTTTTTTAATGAAATTTTTTTTTTAATATTTATAAGTCTTCGTAGAAAGTCATAAAAACCTTGATTATTATTTAGATGTGGTATTTTGATGGTGGAATAATAATATGCAGAAGGATGAATTAATACAGCTACACACGTTTTTATTACAATTAAAAACTCATTTAGAAGATTTAATAGGAAATGATGGTATTGAAGAATTTATTGTCTATAATACTCTTAATGTTACTCCTTATCAAGTCTACAAATCTAAACGGGAACATACACTTGCAGTTTTTACATTAAGTAAAGGGATTGCTGATTTATTAACAAAAAATAATTTCACGGGACTTGATAAAATATCATCAAGACTTGAGATGATGGCCGAAAGATTTATGACTGATAAAGAAAAAGATCTTATCAATGGGTTGGAAGTACTCGCTTCATAAGATAAGCATCTTCTCCATTTTGATAAAAATGAGGAATTTTTTCCTCAATCTTAAACTGGTTTTTTTGATAAAATTTTATTGCTTTTGTATTGGTGGTTTTTACTTCAAGTTCAATAGTGGTTAAGAATCGTTTTTGAAATTCAATTAGTATTTGTTTCAACAACGATTGAGCAATTCCCTTCTTCCGATATGCTTTTTCAATTCCGATCATTAAAATTCTTCCGACTCTTTCTTGAAACTGAATACCAATAATAAATCCAATAATTTCTTGTTTATGTTCACAAACCCAAAATCCCCAAGGTGTGGTTTCATAAAGATAGGAGAAAAGACTTGAATCATAATGTTCCGTTAACACTTTTGAGGCAAGATGAATAACAGGAAAGGTATCTTTTGGTTGAAAATGACGAACAAGGTACACAAAATGTACACAGTAATAATGACATATAAATAAATTAGGTTTAATGAACATAAAAATAAAATGTGAATTCACTTTTTATTGTATGATAGTATGGTTTAATAAGGGATGCTTGTTTCATGTTTTCATCTTATAGGTGGAGTAAATGAAAATTGATGATGTAATGGTTACAAAAACAATTTTTCAACGATTCAGTAAAGAATTTTCAGAAAGTTTTGATGTTGATGTTGCAATAGCAGGTGGAGGACCCGCTGGGCTGGTAGCTGCAAAATATCTAGCTAAAGCAGGTAAAAAAGTTGTGCTTTTTGAAAGAAAATTAAGTATTGGTGGTGGTATGTGGGGTGGAGGCATGACGTTTCCTGTTATTGTGGTTCAAAAAGAATCTAAAAAACTTTTAGAAGAGGCCCATATTAAAGTTACTGATGAAAAAAATGGGTATTATAGTGCGGATTCTATTGAAGCAATTACCAAGCTTTGCAGTACTGCAATAGATGCAGGTGTTCGTATTTTCAATACTATTAGCGTTGAGGACGTTCTTTTAGATGATAAGCATAATATTAATGGATTTGTGATCAATTGGAGTGCAGTTGAAGTTGCGGGCCTTCATGTTGATCCTCTTACCATACGAGCAAAGTACTGTATTGATGCGACAGGCCATCCCTCAGAAGTATGTAAGATTGTCCGTGAGAAATGTGGTCCGCTTGATACTCCAAGTGGAAATATTGAAAAAGAAAAATCAATGAACGCGGACATTGGTGAGAAAACTGTTGTAGCAAACACAAAAGAAGCTTATCCTGGTCTTTATGTAACGGGTATGTGTGCAAATGCAGTTTATGGTAGTCAACGTATGGGGCCAATTTTTGGTGGCATGTTATTATCTGGAAAAAAGGTAGCAGAATTGATATTAAAAAAGGAAAAATAATCAGGAAAAATAAATTCCTGAAATCATGATTAAACATACCACAATAGAAGTATTAACCAGAGCATTTTATATGGACTTATAAGTAATTTAAGATGTCTTAGTTGATCTTTTTTTTTGATTTTTAGCTTTAGCAAAGGATAATATTGCACCTAATGCAATTGATAAAAATGCAGCCATTAGTACTCTATACTCTTCGGGTAATGAGAATGTTATTGTATGAGCAGGTATCCAAAATAGTGGAATTGTTATTAATACCACAAAAGAAACAAAATTACTCCAATCAACTTTATCTAATACTTGATTCAATTTTACATCCTTTTTACCTTCAATAAATCTTATATCTGCATATGTGTCTGTTACTCTATGGAACCCCATCATAGTTGGTGCAAAAGTTAAATTCACTATAAAACTGGTAAAAAACGCAAATGCTAAAGTAATACCTGCACCTGGTAGCAATCCTTTTTCCATTGCAGCTGTTACACCGGCTGCAAAAATAGCAAATATTAATACGATTACCACTCCTAAAAAGCCCCATATAAATGATCTAAATAAGAATCCTTTTCTAATTTTCCATTCACTTGTAACTAATCTGTAGGCTAAAAGGTCGCCCATTGTTGCCAGTATGGCGAATTTTATAAAACCGGCTATATAAGGATAGCTAGTTGTAAAACCAACAAACATCTTGTTTGTATTTGGATATATTAAGAAGGCTATAATTCCAATTAAAGCCGCAAACCAAATAAAGTCTTCTTTTTTCAAGATAATACCTCTGACCCTGTCATTAAATTATGATTAATACATTTTACTATATTTTCTGTCATTAATGTTTAATTACTATTTCATCTAAAGTCTCTTTGTTTATGTTTATATTTTACCGTTCAATGACTCGTTTTGCCTTACCAGTACTTCGTTCAATTGTCTTTGGTTGTATAGCTTTTACTGGTACATGTAAGTTTAGAATACTATAGATTTCATCTTGAGCTTTTTGTTCAAAATCATCAAGTTTTCCTTCTTTCCAGCGTGCTTCTGTTGGTTCTACTTCTACAGACAGCTCTGTGATATCTCCTTTTTTGGATTTTATAATCTGATAAAATTCACTCACGCCTTCCACTTGCATAAGTCCTGCTTCAATTTGAGAAGGAAATACAATAACCCCTTTTACTTTCATCATATCATCAGATCTACCTTTAATTCTGGATTGAATGGGAAGGGTTCTGCCACAATTACAGATTTCATCTGAGATAGTAGCAAGATCTTTAGTCCTAAAACGAATAGCTGGAAACGCCTCTTTTGTCAGAGTAGTAAACACAAGTTCTCCTTCTTCACCAGGCCCTAACGTTTCCCCTGTTTTTGGATCAATGATTTCAGGATAAAAATGATCTGCATTGATATGAAGATGCTTTTCTTTACATTCTGACACCACTCCAGGTCCAATAATTTCAGTAAGGCCATAATGTTCATGAGCAGTAATTCCCCATCGTTTCTCAACATTAGTTCGCATCTCCTCACTCCATGCTTCAGCACCAAAGACTCCTAGGTTTAATTTGAAATCATTTACTGGATCATAACCCATGTCATCAGCTACTTCAGCCATATAAAGAGAATATGATGGAGTACAAGCAAGGACAGTACTTTCAAAATCCTTCATCACATTAATTTGACGTTGTGTATTTCCGGATGAGATCGTGATGACCATTGCACCAATCTTTTGGGCACCTTTTTCAAATCCATGTGCTCCAGTAAATAAACCATAGCCATAGGAATTCTGCATCCGATCACCCTTTCGCATTCCATTTGCATACAATGACCGGGCCATCACCTCACCCCATAAATCAACATCTTTTAAAGTGTAAGGTCCTACCACAGGTTTACCTGTTGTACCAGAACTTGCATGAACCTCAATAATATCATCTAATTCCGTACAAACCAAACCAAAAGGATAATAGTCACGAAGATCTTGTTTTGTTAGATATGGAATTTTTTCAATATCCTTCATTGATGTAATATTAGAAGGAGTGACATCAACTTCCTTTAACCGTTTCTTATAAAAAGCATTATTTTCATAAACATGTTTTATAAGATGCTTGAATCGTTTCATCTGTAATTTATTTAATTCATCAGGTTTCATTGCTTCAATTTTTGAATCCCACAATTCTGTTACCATCGGTTTTGCCTCCCGATTGTTTTGTAGGGAAATGAAATAATCTCATATAATCATTATGCTATGTATAAAACAAGAAAATATTTTTTTTAAAATGAGAACCAATATGTTATTATTATCTCATTTTATATCTTTGTGTAGAGGTACAATCAATGAAAGCGGCGGTTATTGGATCTGGTTTGATGGGTAGAGCAATAGCTTACGATTTATGTCATAACACCATTTTTAATGAGGTGTTATTACTTGATAAGGATAAAAATAACTTAAAACAAGCAGAGGCTATTATTCAGCATTCAAAGTTACACACCAGACAAATTAATATTACAGATGAAAAAATAACTGGCAATGCGTGCTCTGATATTCATGTTATGATCTCTGCTGTCCCTTATTTTTTTAATCTAATGTTAACGAGAATTGCCCTTGAATATCAAATTCATCTTATTGATTTGGGGGGGAACAACGATATTGTAAACAAACAACGATCATTTAACCGGCAAGCAAAAGAAAAACAGGTAACCATCATTCCTGATTCAGGTTTAGCTCCTGGATTAGTTTCTGTCATTACTAGAGACATAGTTGACACCTACAATGATATTGAATATGTTAAAATTCGCGTAGGTGGTCTGCCGGTTCATCCAAAGCCACCGTTAGAGTATGAACTAGTATTTTCACCTAACGGTTTACTTAATGAATACGTAGAAGATGCATTAATACTTGATCATGGAATTGTAAAGAAAAAATCATCCATGACCGAAATTGAATCTATTTCATTTTCCAAGCCATTTGAAAATTTGGAAGCATTTATTACATCAGGAGGCAGCTCGACTTTACCTTATTCCTATAAAGATATTGTTTCATATTTGGACTATAAAACAATTCGATTTCCCGGTCATTGTCAAAAATTTAAAACTCTCCTTGATTTAGGTTTTGGATCAACTAAACAAATAAATATAGATGGATTGGAAATTGTTCCAAGAACCGTTCTAATAAAAATGTTAGAAACATATTTACCGAAAAGTAATGAAGATGTTGTTTTATTGAAAGTAATCAGTAAATGCAAACATCAAAAAGAACCTGTTTCTGTAGTATACGAAATGATAGATTATATGGACAAGAAAACTGGATTTACTGCAATGATGAGAACCACAGGTTTTCCGGTATCAATTACTGCTGATTTAATTGGAAAAAATATTATTAATAAAAGAGGTGTTTTTTGCCCCGAATCAATAATTCCACCAAAACAATTGTTCAAAGAATTAAAGAAACGAAATATCCAAATAACCAAAAAAGAAAATTAAAAAATAAGGTGAAATATCGTGGTTTTTAAAGATACTCATTTTTTAGAATTTAAAACCCAGACTCTTAAAAAATTAACTCACGCTTTCGATCTTCATCAAGTTGATCAGTTGGTAGTATCTATTCTGAATCTGATCAATGAGCAACCCCAATACGTTACAACTAGTAGTTGTGCGGGGAGGATAATTATCATGCAATTACCAAAAGTTGGTGATAAAAAACAAGCTATTTTTCATGGAAAATGGCATAGAGAAGTAGAATTTGATGATGTTGAACCTGCTCTTGAAAAATATACATCAGATCAATTATGGTTTATTGCCCAAGCACCTATTTTTCATATTGCATCTGAATCAATACAAGATGCTGATACACTGTTAAAAATTGGGGTTTCTTCAGGGTTTAAGCATTCTGGATTTAAAACTGTTAAAGATCGCATTATTGTTGAATTAATAAGTACTGAACGAATGGATGTTCCTATTGGGAAAAATGGGAAATTAGTGGTTTCAGCTTCGTATATTAAAGAATTGGTTCAATTTGGAAATGATTTAATGACGCGTTGTCAAAAAAAATTAAATAAATTAGAAAATAAGCTAAAAAGCAATATAAAATAAAGAGGTAAATTTTTAATTATTCAAACGAACAAGCCAAGCATTTTTTGGGATTTTTTTATAAATGGTAAAATCTTCTTCATATTCTTTCATGCTTGCTTTTTCTTTAATTTTTATCTTATCAAACGACCAGTAAAATTTTCGTAATTGTTTTCCCTCCTCTTTTACTTCTTCTCTTCTTATTTTAAGTAACTGTTGACGTTGCAATTCATAAAAAAGAGCTCTTGAATATTTATCAATGCTCATATCTTCTACTTCAGTTTTCCCATCAAATATTTTTTCAACGGTTTTTGCTAGATTCACTGCATCCTCTGTTTTCATATCAAACGA
The DNA here is from genome assembly GCA_964636235.1 of uncultured Thermoplasmatales archaeon. Taxonomy (GTDB): domain Archaea; phylum Thermoplasmatota; class E2; order DHVEG-1; family DHVEG-1; genus EX4572-165. The sequence goes on along the minus strand of CAZWQV010000001.1, from coordinate 29,336 downwards.
TTTTTTCAACGCCTCAATAAAAATTTTATTCATGTTGTTTCCTCACAACACCTATTTTGTCTGGTTTAGTTATTAAGGAGTTGTTGTACATTCATTATCTACTATCTGTACATATGTTATCAGATTAAAAAAATGGATGAAAAATGGCCGTTTCAAACATTTTTCCTACGAATAATTTAAAAAACCAATATCAATACATCTCCATAAGATAAAATAATCAGGTGAGTTTAATGAAACGGGTATTTAATTTTTATGCAGGCCCTGCGACTCTTCCTCTACCTGCATTAAAAAAAGCTCAGGAAGAATTATTAGATTTCAAAGGAACAGGTATTTCAATATTAGAAATATCACATCGATCCAAAGAATATGATCAAGTTCACAATGAATCAATTGATTTAGTAAAGGAACTAATGAATGTTCCTGATGATTACAAAATCCTTTGGTTACAGGGTGGAGCATCAAGTCAATTCTATATGGTTCCAGTTAATTTATATCAAAATGATAAAGCAATGCAATATGTTAATACTGGAACTTGGTCAAAAAAAGCAATTAAAGAAGCCAAATTATTTGGTGAAGTTGATATAGTTGCCAGTTCTGAGGATGATAAATTTTCCTATATTCCAAAAGATATTTCATTTGATGACCAAAAATCATATGCACATATCACAGGAAATAATACGATTTATGGAACAGAATATCACACATGGCCAAAAACACCATCAGATGTACCATTAGTTTGCGATATGTCCTCAAATATTATGGATAAAGAAATTAACGTCAAAGACTTTGGTGTGATTTATGCTGGAGCTCAGAAAAATATTGGTCCTGCAGGTGTCACACTTGTTATCGTTCGTGAAGATTTATTGTCACGAGTATCAGAAAATACGCCAACGATGCAGAAATGGAAAACCCATGCAGATAAGAATTCTCTTTTTAACACCTGCCCATGCTTTTCTATTTATATGTGTAAATTAAGTCTTGAATATCTTAAAAATCTGGGTGGCGTGAAAGAAATTGAAAGAATTAATAAAAAGAAAGCGAAACTCATTTATGATGTCATTGATGCTTCAGATGGATTTTATAAAGGTCATGCGAAAAATGATTCCAGGTCCTTGATGAATATCACTTTTAACTTAGAAACTCCTGAATTAGAACAACAATGCTTCCAAGAAGCATTAAAACATGATCTCATTGGGTTAAAAGGACATCGTTCTGTTGGGGGCATGAGAGCATCGATTTACAATGCAATGACCCTTGAAGGAGTCGAAACACTTGCATCATTTCTAAAGCAATTTCAGGAAGACCACCAATAAATCCTTCCTTTTTTCTTTTCAAAATTTTTTTAATAATACATTTTGAAAAACTACCAGTCATGATTTATATATGATTTCAAACAAAAAATTCTATAACCAAGATAAAACGGGTTGGTGGTTTAAAAAATGATTGATAAAATTTTAATTGTGGATGACGAAGAAGATATCCTACTTGCACTCAAAACCTTCTATGCACAACACAATGTCGAAGTAATCGCATGTAACAATGGAAAAGATTGTATAAAAAAAATTGAGCAGGGATATACAGGGATAGTTCTCATTGATATCATGATGCCAAAAATGGATGTATGTGATACCATCAGAGAGATTGTCAACAGAGATCTTATTGATCAAGTAAATATAAAAATCATTACTGGAAAAGGAACACAAGATCATTCAAAAATCGCTGAACTTGCAAGTTATGTCCAAGACTATATTGGAAAACCGTTCAATGAGGATACACTGCTTGCAATAATCCAATAATAAACCACATTTCCTCCTTTTTTTATAGTATTTAAAATTTACTGTTATTTTTACACTTTGACTTTTTGTCAATTGTGGTTTAAATATGATTATTTCATTGCCTATTCTTACTTGTCCCATAAGTATTAAAAGGACCCATTTGTAACTCCATTAATTCCCGTATTTTTCAAAAAGTGGGTCCTTTTCTTATCCCTTAAATCTATTTTAAAAATCATCCAATTTTTTAATTTTTTGTTTCATTAATAGGTTTTTAGAGGTCTGCCAAGAGCGTCTAGTCTGTGGGGGAAGTTTATTGAATGTTTTTATCCAGGTTTCAAGAAATGATTTTGTTATTGGATCAGCGGGATAGCCACTTCCGATAGGTTTGCCGATTCTTGGCTCGAGTTTTGTTGCGATTTTCCTCATTTCTGCATCGCGTCGTGTTTTTGCAATAATGGATGCAGCACTTACAACTGGAAATAAATCATCAGCTTTATGTTTTGAAATTATTTCCATTTTCTTAGGAAGTGTTTTTGCTATTTCCCTTCCAAAACGTTCTTCGTTTACATCCGCGGCATCAACATAGCACATTTCAGGTTTCAACTTTTTAATTACTTTTGTAAAAGCAAATACTTCAATTTCATTCATAGTCATGACTTTCCGCATATCATCAATATCAGATGCTGCAATAACAAGTATTTCAATATTTGATGCATGCTTTTCAATAATTTTTGCATAATACTCTCTTCTTTTTGGACTTAATTTTTTTGAATCCTTAAATCCAAGAGAATTAATTTGATCATCTGATGGAAAATTTACTCCTGCAACAACTAATGGGCCTAACACTGGACCTTTTCCTGCCTCATCGACACCACAAATCATTTGAATCAATCAAAGTAAATATGATAGTTAACTAAAAAGATATTGCTATTCTAATCGGCGAAGAGGTTTTATCAGAGAATTGTATTTCCAGGTTTTATTATGCCGACGTAGCATAGCTGGTGGTGCGGCTGATTCGTAATCAGCAGGTCGGGGGTTCAAATCCCTCCGTCGGCTTTTAAGAAGGATTTTCTCATTAGAAACGTGACAAATATTGCAATAATTTAGACGTGGGATTCTAAACTCGTTCTGATAATATATGGGGGAAGGATTTGAATGCCAATCTACAAGTAAATCTTTGTATTTTCTTTCTTTATAATTATTACATGAAAATTAATCAATTTAAAAAAATAATATTATGAATGAAATTTGTTTTTTTATATTAATAACAATAGATAAGTATATAAATTGACATTTAATTATTAATTTGAGGGAGAAATAATTAACTTCCCTGGGGGAAAATAAAATGAAAAAGCAATTGTTTATTATATTTTTATTTATAACAATTTCACTTCTTTGTATCGGATTTTTTTCTGGTTGTATTGATGACAATCCTGGTGAACCTCTCAACGTAGTCGATGAATTGGATGCTGTTCAATATTCTGGTTTATGGTATAGCGTATATGAACTCCCAGTTTTTTATGGAATTTATCCATTTGGTTATTCCTCAGAAAAATGTATCAATAGCACGGCAACATATACTGTTGAATCTGAAACTACTATTCATGTGTTAAATAAATGCATCCTTAGAGGACGTGAAAAGCAAATAGAAGGGACCGCTCGATATGCAAATAGTTCTAATAAAAATGGTGCTTTAATTGTTAACTTTTTTGGATTTGACTCTGATTATAATGTTATAGGATTGGATAATAATTATCAATGGGCTGTTGTAGGAACAAAAAACAGAGAAAATCTTTGGTTCCTATCACGAATACCGGTAATAGATGACACGCTTCTCAATGAAATGAAAGATATTGCTAAAAGGGAAGGATTTGATACATCCAATTTATACAAGGTACTTAGAGAACCATAACATTTAGAATTTGGATGACTTTCTGATATCCGGTCTCTGTAAATAACTTTTCATCCTACTTTTTATTGTTTTTAATTATTTCTGCTGCTACTTCGTTTCTTCGTAAAAAACCAGGGGTAAAAGGACTATTATATCTCATCAATACTGGTTCTGCTTTAATCTGTATTTTATGAGTTTTTAAGATATTGATAAGTTCTTGTATATATTTTTGTACTATTTTTTCAGACGTTCTTCCATTAAATTTAAGGACCGCCATTATTTTTTTTGGTTGAACTTCAATTTTTACTGAAGGATTTATTGGTATAGGGACTGTATCTTTATTGTAAGCGGAAGGAATTGCAAAAGCCATATAATGATCTCGAGAAACGACAGGGGCTGTCATTTTCATTTTCTCTGAGGTAATTACTGGTGCAGTCATCCTAATTTTACTTTGTGTTTTATTTTCACCAGAGATATATCGAAACAATAAATTAAATCCAGAATCATCCATATCGTTTTCAACCACAGCGAATATTAACTCGGGGTATTGACGTATCTCTAACGTATCAATTTTTTCTATCACATCATAAACTATTTGATCGGTCATTATTCTATAAATATGTTATTAACATATAAATAGTATTCAATTTCTCATATGTATTACCAAAGAGGGGTTTCAAAAAACTTGAAATCAAGCCTATCCCAGTCATCAAAATCGTTCTTTCCTCTAGATCCATCTGAATAATCGACCATTTGATACATATAACCATAATTCATCACACTTTTATATGATCGCCATCTCCACCAGTTCGCCTGCCAGGGATATTTTCCCTCTTGATCATCACAACCCGGCGTATTACCATGGAATATACCAAGGGTATGCCCACATTCATGCATATATGCACTTGCATAAACAATATCTCTATTCAAGTAGAACAAGTTCGCCTTTTTATCCATGCCTAACGCAGAAATCTGATATGAATCAATAACAGGTTTCACTCCTCCCCAGAAACCAAAACCAGGAAATCGTTCAGCATTATAGATAACTAATCCATAATGAAATACACCACGTCTCCAACAATTCTCATCTCCGTGTAAAAAATAATTCCAATAAATCTCTTTTATCTCATCATCGGTTGCTGAATCATCAAAAGGTATACGTTCACCGCCACCCATATATCCATCATCAAGATGATACACGATGTTTTGTCGATCATAAACAGTTCGAAGAATCTCTTTAGAATCCCTTGGAAACTCTGTTAATTCACCATTAGGTCCTGGCTCCATCAGGTCCATTTCCACAAAAAGATCTTTTCTAAAAGGATCTGAGCCCCATTGAGATGTGAGGTATTCCTCATAATTAGATAATCCATCATTGTCAATGTCAATATTATGATGATCATCCCAAGAAAAGGGATCATACCAATAGAGTTGGTTATATTCGAATATTTCGTAATCCCATTTGTATGAATTTCCCCATTTGTGTTCCCATTCAATAGGTACATCATCACCGTCATCATCCCTCCCTCTGTCATCAATCTGGGGATCTGTTCCATAGACATTCACCTCTGTCCAATATGGGATGCCATCCCCATCGTAATCGTTTTGATAAATATTGAACCAGAGTTCACAATCAAAATCATGCTGGTAAATACTACCATCATCACATCCATCCAATCGACCGTATCCACTGGGATCAGCGTTTAGATAAAGATTTTCTAAATAATCACCACCAATCCAATGCCCGCTCTTTATGCAATATTGCAATTCAACACCATATCTGTCCTTTCCACCATCTTGATATCCACTGATATCACATTTTTGATCTCTTCCAAGATTCCAATCCCATAGCTCAATTCTTATATCTACCCATTCTTCATCATCTGGAACGTTTACGGTTATATTCCAATTTGGATCGTATATGTAGCAAGTATTTCTCCAAATGGGACTTTTACTCATTTCTCCGTTGATCCATACTTTAAGATAGAAATCTGGGTCTGTGTATCTATCGATATATTCTCGAAAATGAAGATGGTTATCATTTTTTTCAAGTGATCGTAACTTTAGGAGTTCAAACGTGACTGTTAAGTCTAACAAAGGATCTAGATCCTCGATTGTTGATATTTGTGTAGGTATTTCATTAAATGAATGCGGCAAAGACGAACTGATAGTTGTTGGAATGATCATAGATAAAGTTATTATGATTAAGATCAGCTTTTTCATAATTTGCCCCCATATATAAGTTAATATAAAAAATAACTATATTTAATGGTTTTGACAACAATAAACAATAATTGAAACAAATTATAAAAAATTATTTATATAATTGAAATCAAATTTTTATTCAATAATGTTTTAAGATGTTAAAGACTCTGAAATATATAATTACTTTTCCTATAGATTTTTTTATATTTTCAAATTAAAATTTATAAGGATTATAACCTATAAACCGTAGTATCTCCGTAGGCTTCATAAGATGGATTTCTGCTAGAGAATATAATAAATGTGACTTTTTTAGTAAAGGATATTATGCATAATTTTTTATATTTGAAAATAATTTATTTTTCTGGAAAGTAATAATATTTGTAATTTTCTTTAATATTGAAATATGAATAATATTTTATCGAAGTGTTAAATTTACTTGTTAAATCATCAAGTATACAATCAAGTTGTCCAATATCTTTTACATGAAATTCAAGTTCCAAATCAGAAAAACCAGTTGTTATATCAATAGCCGTCATATTTGGATTATTTTTTAAATAATGAATAATATTATTTTTTTTACTATTATCGAATAAATAAACATCCACTTTGAACCATTTGAAATCCAGTTTAGAAAAATCAATATTAATAGTAAAAATCCGAATTATATCCATCTTTTTTAATTTTATTATTCTATAATGTGCAGTTCTTATGGATATATCTAATTTATTAGCTATAGTTTTTATTGGTATTCTACTATTATATGCTAACATTTTCATTATCTTAAAATCAATTTGATCGGTTTCTATAACATTTCCACCAATGATTATTTCATCTCTTTTTTTATTATCAAAATCATCCTCGTGCATATTGAGAAATGTAAATGGGTAAAGATGAATTTCATAATAAAGCGATAAGTTTTGTTTGTTAAAAAAATATCCATATTTATTGTATGTTTCCAGCCAAAATTTCTGGAATTCATTAATTTTTTTTACCCAAAAAATGACAGTAAGATTCGATGGCCCTGTCATTGAGGATACAACGCAGACATTTTTATTGGATTTGAAATGATTGATTATTTTATATTTTATTTCAGGAGAGATGTTTTGATAAGTTATATAACACCGAATACAGATGTATCCAAGTTTAAATATATCAATCACGGTATAATAATTTTTTATTACTCCTATCTTTTCTAATCTTTTTATTCTATACTTTACAGAATTTTTACTTAGATATAATATTTTACCTAAAGATTCTAGGGACATTCTTGAATTTAAACTTAAATGATATAGTAATTTCTTATCCCTTTGATCTATACTCATAATGGTAAATTATTACATATGCTATATATAGCTTTGTAATTATGTGCAAGATTTTTGCAAATAATTTTATATTTTATAATAATTATACAATTATTATATGAGGTAAAATATGAAAAAAATGATATCAATAATGCTTATTTGTGCTTTTGTATTGATTACTATATATCCTGTTTTAGCAAAAGGAACTCAGATAGTAAGAGAAAATAATAACGCTATAGAACCAGATTCTATGACCACTATACAGTATGTTATCATTACAACGGATAATTTAGAAGATTCCATACTTCCTTTAAAAACTTGGAAGGAATATCTTGGATATACCCTTGAGATCGTTACCATCTCATGGATTACTGATATCTACCCGGGAACTGATCTTCAAGAACAAATAAGAAATTTTTTAATTGATAAATATGATGATTGGAACATCAACTATGTATTGATCATAGGATCGCGAAATAGTATACCAATGCGTACATGTCATCCAATTCCTAGTGTCTACCCTGATTCGCTGGAAACAGATTATTATTACTCTGATTTAACCGGAAATTGGGATGCAGATCAAGATGGTTATTATGGTGAATATATAGATGATAACGTTGATTTTGTTTCAGAACTTTCTATAGGAAGAATACCTAGTGATGATCCAGAAACAGTTTCATCTATTTGTAAGAATATTATTTCGTTTGAATCAGATTCGGGCGAATGGAAGAAACATGCTCTTTTACTTGGTGCAGTTATTTATTATGAGAATCTTGAATCTTTTGATTGGGTCTATGAACGATCAGATGGAGCAACAGTTATGGAGACATGTCGCTCCGATATCTTTGAACCTCATGGTTTTTCCTGTACTAGAATGTATGAGGCAGATGGCATTAGACCATCAACTTATACCTATGATTATCCATTAGAACGATCAACAGTTATCTCAGAATGGCAAAAAGGATATGGAATTGTTAATATGTTGGGCCATTCTAACGAAAAACTTGCGTCGCGATTGATTTGGGATCATGATGATGGAGATGAAATTCCTGAGATGAGTGAAGGTGAACTTGTATATCGTGATATTTTAAGATTGACTGATGCAGGACAACTATCAATGGAAAGACCCCCTATTGTTTTTTCAGCAGGGTGCAGTCAATTACATACGTCGAGTAATATGGGACGAAGATTTATGGAATCGAGTGCTGCCGTTGCTTATATCGGTTCGACTGATTTAGGTTTTTATAATATTACCAGGGTTTGGCGTGATGAAAGTGATGGTGGGGCATTTTCCCTTGATTATTATTTCTTCGATTATCTTATTAACGACAATGAATCTTGTGGAGATGCATTGAGTCATGCAAAGCAAATGTATCTGAAGAGATTTATGTTTACTACTTATAATCCTGATTGGATTTATCGTTGTTATAGTACCTTGTATGGTTTCACCTTATATGGTGATCCCTCACTTGGTTTGTTTAATGAAAATAAGGATGAAAACCCACCTATTATTACTCTTGCAAGGCCAAAAAATTGTGCGTATATTTTTGATAATGAGATTTCTTTTCTAACATTACCAAATCCATTTATTATTGGTGGTATAACCTTCAATGTTACAGCATTGGATATTGAATCAGAGGTCAATCATATTGAGATATGGATCAATGATGTTCTTACACAGGATGTAAATAATAATCAAGTAACATGGCTCTGGGATGAAAACGTTGTAGGGCGATATCATTTTCACATTGTTGCATATGATGTTACTGGCAATAGTGCAACATATGAAAAAGATGTTATGATTTTCAATTTCAATATTTTTTGATATGTGGTCCTATTCTAAAAAGTAAAAAAGGAAAAATGAAGAGTTGGAATGGTCAGATGAAAAAAATACTTTTAATTATAATAATAGTGATTTTAGTCGTTAGCGGCTTTGGAGCAAATGGATTATCACTTAATAATTTGCCCAAACAACCAGATATTGAAAATTATGATATGGTGATTATTGCACCAGATATATTTTCTGATGCTCTACAACAACTTGTTGATCATAAGAATTCTATTGGTGTTCAAACGTTTTTGAAAACAACTGAGGACATTTATCATGAATACGAAGGTAGAGATAATGCTGAACAAATCAAATATTTTATAAAAGACACTAAGGAAAAATTTGGTATCCACTATGTTCTTCTTATAGGGAGTGACGAAAAGATCCCGGTACGATATTCCTATGCGAGAAACGGGTCTGAATCTTCAACTTCAGGACCCTTTATCAGTGATCTTTATTATGCTGATATTTATGATTCAAATGGAAGTTTTTGCAGTTGGGATTCCAATATGAATAATAAATTTGCGGAAACATCCTATGTCGCGCATCCTATTATGAATGAATATATTATTTTAGATGAAGTTGATTTGGTTCCAGATGTTCATATCGGAAGACTTCTCTGGGCAAATACTAATGAAGTAAATATTGTGGAAAATAAAATTATTAATTACGAAAGAAATGGGGCGAATGAATCTTGGTTCAACAATTTAATATTGTTTGGTGGCAATAATCATCCCATTGGAAATGAATTATTCAATTTATTCGGTATCAGAATACTTCTCGGTTTTTCTACATATCATTTATGTCCTGCCTGGGAAGGAGAATATTTATGTAATAAAGTGGAGGACTTGATGAATGATTTCTCTTCAAAGAAATTTTATGCAAGCTCCATAATTTTTAGATTTCTTAGTAATATTAAGGGAACACAGGCTCCCACATTAGAAGGAATGAACGAAGCATTTAATGCCGGGGCAGGGTTCGTTCTTTTTTCTGCTCATGGTAGCCCAGATGCAATTGGTACCTTTCCACCTTTACATCATTCCCTTCAACTCCTTGTTCCCCCACCTTCGGGTTATAATATTTCAGCCGTAATGAGCTTACATAATAGTGAGAAACTCCCCATAGTCATATTGGGTGCTTGTTCCTGTGGTGATTTCAGCACTCTTGAAGGAATTCCATCACCTCTTGCATGGGAGTTTGTCAAACATGATGATGGGGGCTCTATTGCTACCTTTGCCTTTACTTCGGAAGCTTGGACAGATATTGGTACCAAATATATAGAGTCAAAGGTTGGGTATTTGTGTTATCATCTTTTCAAAGCATATAATGATAGAAAGGTAACTGTAGGAGAATTATGGACAAAGGCCATCACTGACTATGTACATGATGATAATGCACTTTGGGAAGCAAATGGTCCTCTCCCCTTTCATTATTCAGATATACAAATGTTTTCACTATTTGGTGACCCCAGTTTGAGGATTGGAGGATATAATGATAGGTAAAAATTAATACACTTTCTTTTAATTACTACCTTAAATTAATTAGGGTAAAGAGGGCTTATTACCTATAAACAGTACTCCCTCAATCGGGTTTTCACCACAATTTTTTCCTTACAGATATATGAAATTGTACAATAATGCGTCAAGAGCTTATTATTTAAATATCAAATTATTTAATTGCATCAAATTGTACATAACAATATAAACTAAGATAAAGATTAGGTTATTGGATATATTATCATTACCTTATTTTACTGGTTGTGAATTTTATATGGTAGAGATTAGTATAGAAAATATTGTCGCATCAACAATTTTTGCAGAAAAATTAGATTTAGATCTCATTGCACAATCAATTCGAGACACTGAATATGAACCTGAGCAGTTTCCTGGTTTAATCTATCGATTAAAGCATCCAAAAACTGCAACCCTGCTATTTAGAAGTGGAAAAGCTAATTGTACCGGTGCAAAAAATATTGAGGATGTATATGCTGCGCTTGGCGTTATTGCAGCTAATTTAAGAAAGATTGGAATCACGGTATTTGATGATGAAAATCTTGATGTAATCATTCAAAATATGGTTGCAACTGCACAGCTTACAGGTGAATTAAATTTAAGTCAGGTGGCAGTTGGTCTTGGATTGGATAATGTAGAATATGAGCCTGAGCAGTTTCCAGGTTTAGTATATCGAATGCAAGAACCTAAAGTTGTAATGTTACTATTTTCCTCAGGAAAAATTGTTTGTGCCGGCAGTAGAAAAGTTGATGATGTATCAATAGCTGTTGAAAAACTAACAGAAGAGTTAGAAAGATTAGATCTTTTTTTATAAAAAAATAAAAAATCAATATGAATATTGACAGTTTTTACATTCTTTAGTTGTATTTGCTTTACTTTTTAATTTAATATTTGAGCAAGTATCTGTTTCAAAAACTGGTTTACTATGATGCTTGCATCTAATAATTATTTTTTTATGATTTTCTTCCCTGTTTTTTCTTCTGTTTCTATTATATGCCATATGCTTTCATCTCACCTTCTACTTTTGTAATTATAAATAATTTAATTATTCATTTGAATCAATAAATATGCTTGCTTTTTTTCCACGAGGTGTTCTATAATTAATTTTTTTGATATTTCTTGTTTGAGAAATCGTCATAAGTTTTTTCGTAATTTTCTTCATTGTGTGTCACCTTAGTATAACTAAATTTATATCTTTAATTTCGTATAATTTAATAAAAAAATCCAGTATTAAATAATGAACTATTCAAACTAATACTGGTTAAAAATTAATCTAATTATTTTTTATTATTTTAACATTAATTGCATTTGGTCCTTTTTCAGATTTTTCAATTTCAAACTCAACAGAATCTCCTTCATTAAGGTACGTTCCTATTGGTATTGCATTTCTATGCACAAATATATCTGTGTCATCTTCAGATTGAATAAATCCATATCCTTTTCGATCATTGAACCATTTAATTGTTCCTTTCATATATTTTTTTCACCTCCTCAGATCAAGATCTGATACAGTGTAAAGTATAAAAAAAAATAATAAATCCCAAAAAATTTCAAAAATATGAATTCTGTGAAACTCTTATCTCTTTCTCTTTGCAAAAACAATAGTATTTTAGTAGTATAAATACTTATGTAATAAAAAAATTAAGATATTTATTCACATTATTAATGTTAATCAGAACAACTTTTAACCCAAATGCCATATTTCATCGGTCGGCTTGCCATACCTTCATTTCTCCTTTACTATATGAATTAATAATAGGACTTTGGTCCAATAATATTGCTCCATTAGTTTTGTAAAAGAAAGTGTATTTTTTAAATTCTTTTTACAATTTATTGTTTTCAATCTGTTTATAACAAATTCAATTAAATATTTCTTTTCTATTAAGGTTATAAAATGAAATTAAATAAATTGTCCACTATTAATTGTGGTATTGTTGGAGCGGGATTAGCTGGAAGTGTTACCGCATTGGAATTAGCTGATAACGGAGTAACGGTTGATTTATTTACTAAAGATAGATTAAAGCAGGAATGTAATAGTTATCTAATTGCTGGAGGATTATCTGCTGTTGAAAAAAATAATGGTTCATTTGGTAAGGACTCATATTCATTGTATAAAAAGGATATTTTAAAAGCGGGAAAGGGACTTAATGATAGGAAAATAGTGGATTTATGTTCTAAAGAATTTTATTCAGAAGTGATTGAATATCTTATAAATAAAGGAATTCAATTTGATAAAAAAAACGATCATTTTGATTTAAATAAAGAGGGTGGTCATTCTAAGAAGAGGATTTTCCATGCTAGTGATACAACAGGTATGCAAATTATGGATACATTATGGAATCATCTCAGACATCATGATAATATAAAAATTCATGAATATCACTATGTTATTGATCTAATAACAAAAAATAAGATAACCAAAGAGGAAAGAAGTGATGAATGTCTTGGTTTTTATGTTTATGATATTAAAAATAATGCAGTAAAAACTATCCAGAGTAAGGCAACTTTTATTGCCACTGGTGGTCTAGGGAAAGTTTTTTTATATACATCAAACACAGATTCAAGTAGTGCTGACGGTTTTGCTATGAGTTATCGATCCGGTCTTCCTCTAGTAAATATGGAATTTATACAATTTCATCCCACTGTGTTTTATGATTCAAGTGCTATAGCAGAGCATGAGAGAAGATTTCTTTTAACTGAAGCTCTCAGAGGAGAGGGAGCAATATTAAAATTATATCCGGATTCTAACAAAGATTTCGTTTTAGATTATGATCCAAATGGCTCTAGAGCAACCAGAGATATTGTTGTTTTGGCAGAAGATATAGAAATGAGAAAACATGGATTAGAGCATGTATGGCTTGATTGCACCACAATTCCAAAACAAAAGATAAAGAATTTTTTTAGAAACTCTTATAATTTTTGTTTAAAAAAAGGAATTGATATTACCAAAGAATCAGTACCTGTTATATATGCAGTACATTACTCAAATGGTGGTGTATTGGTAGATACTAATAGCAGCACAGAAATGAAACGCTGTTATGTGATTGGAGAAACAGCGTACACAGGATTACATGGCGCTACTAGACTTGCAAGTAATTCAGGATCTGAATGTGTGTTATTTGCAAGGCGAGCAGCACAGCATTTTCTTTCATCTTATAATTATAAAATATCGGATATTCCAATTCCATTATGGAATATTGGAGATGCAATTGAATCAAAAGATAAAATCACCGTCTCTTATTATTGGGAGATGATTAGGAGAACCATGCATTCTCTTTGCGGTATGTCAAGAAATGAAAAACGATTAATCGCAGCTGATGAAGTCTTATTATCTCTTAAGAAAATCATCAATGAATATTATTGGAATTATAAAATAAGCAAAGATTTTCTAGAGGTAAGAAATATTGCTGATGTAGCAAATATTATTATTGAAAGTGCATTGGCAAGAGAAGAGAGCAGAGGATGTCATTTTCGGGAAGATTTTCCAGATATAAATGATAAAGATTATCTTAGAAATACAGTGATAAAAAAGGGGGAAAAACTAGAATTACTATGAAAATATTAAAAATACAAATAACTGGTTTAAAAAGATATTTTTTCATTGTTGATTATTATGATAACCACATCATTCAAAATCTGCATGAATTTATAGTATTTTAATAATACGCTTTTTTTATATAATATATCATAAAATTCTAATCATTTTGCAAATTAATATAAATTTAGTAAAAAATTCAATCGTTTTAGATATAAAATAATATATTGTGTTATTTGTAATGTTCCCAAAAAGCGAAGAGATAAAATATTATTTTTGAAAATAAAGCAAAACAATATGCGATCTAGCAAAAAGAAAGATGTTAAATTTTTATAAAACATTATGTAAATCAATAATATTACTTCTCATAAATCAGGTTTGCTTAAACAAACGCATGTTAAGGTGTTGGAAGGATTATGATTAATGAAATAATACATAACAGTACTTCAATTACATCTCTATTAGCTGCTCTTTGTGTTTTTATTATTTTTTATATTTTATTTCATATTTTCTCTAAATTAAAATGGAAACAATCCAACATACTCTCCGCATTCTTTACCAAAGAAAAAGTATCATTCCCTACCATATGTGCTTTTATCGCTCTTTATATTACGTTTCCATTTGAACAGTTTACTAGTAATCTTATCAGCCAGAAAACGATGTTGGTAATTCTTATTGTTGGTCTAGTATGGTTTTTCCTTCGTCTTATCTCAGTCTTAAAAGAAGTTGTTTACACTTCTTTTCCAATTGAAAAGGCTGATAACCTGCATGAAAGAAAGGTTAGAACTAAGTTTCAATATATTCAAATTCTTTTAACAATTATTATTGTTATCACAGGTATTGCATCTATTTTTTGGCAATTTGACTCTTTACGTGGTATTGGTACAGGATTGCTTGCGTCAGCAGGTGTTATGGGAATAATAATAGCCTTTGCCGCTCAAAGTACATTAGGTAATTTGATTGCAGGATTTCAAATAGCTTTTGCTCAACCATTTCGTATAGATGATGTAGTTATAGTAGAGGGTGAATGGGGCCGAATTGAAGAAATAACCCTCACCTATGTTGTTGTAAGAATTTGGGATCAACGAAGGTTAGTTATACCGATATCATATTTTATTAGTCATCCTTTTCAAAATTGGACTCGGACAACAGCAGAAATTTGGGGGACGGTGTTTCTTTATGTTGATTATTCAATTCCAATAGATCAGATTCGTAAAAAATTAAAGGAGATTGTTCAATCAACTGATTTATGGGATGGAAATGTTGTAGTCCTACAAGTTACAGATACTTCTGAAAAGACCATGACACTCCGTACATTGGTCAGTGCAAGAAATGCATCTGATGCTTGGAGTTTACGTTGTTTAGTACGTGAAAAACTTATCCAATACATTCAAGATAACTATCCCGATGCACTTCCAAAAATAAGATTAGAAAATAAATAAGCGATATTTATTTAGCAAAAATTAATGTTAATTCTATAAACATAAAAAATTTATTTTTGTAATTATCTATATTAATTAACATATAATTAATACCCATCTCCTTCTTCCTTTTCTTTCTTATAATTTTTTTTATTAATTAAAAAATAGAATCTTTATTCTTGTTCAATTTCAATTTATATATTATCTAATATAATTGCATCATGAGTGCATACTTCATGACAGCAAAAACATTTGATACATTTTGAATAATTGATGTTTGCAATTTTATCTTTTATTGATATTGCTTTCTTCGGACAAATTCGAACGCAATCTCCACAAGCAACACAATTGGTTTTTATTACAGGATGTTTTTTTGGTTTTTTATTACCTGTTAGAAGATAACCTGCAGTAGATGGGAGTATGAAATCATTTATTTTAACTTCATCAGGTGATAATAAGGGATATGAAATTTTTTTAGGCCATAATTCCTGAATTCTAGCCTGTTTTAGGGTTGGAATTCCCATTGGTTCAATATTGAGAATATTACAAACAGCTAGATCAAGAGCAGTTGCATGATCAGATGCTAGAATGAGGCCTAAATCAACTGGCGTGCCATTCATAGGCCCATCACCTTGCATGCCAATGATTCCATCCATAATAAATAAATCAGGTGCTGTTACAGATAATACATCAAGAAGCATATCCGCAAAATCGGATTTTTTTAAATATCTTGAATGATATCTAGCCTTTGTTAAACCCGGGACAGCACCAAACATAATTTTTGTAGCAAGGGTCATTATCATAAGTGAATGAGTTTTTATCTTAGGTAAAGCTATTATCTTATCTGCATTGAGAACAAAGTTAGAAATGCGTGATTGTTTCAATTTTTTTCCATTTGGAATGGATATTTTTTTATAACTAGTGTCATAGTTTAATTCTATTCCGTATTCTTTTGATAGATCAGTTAAACCGGTTTTTTTATATACTTTTTCAAGTCTTCTTTTTGAAAAACTACCTGATGGAGAATCACCGATAATTGGAATTGCATCTAACTGAAAAATTTGCTCAGAAACATGTGCTAATAGTAAAGGATTAGTAACCACTGCTTTTTCTGGTTCAGTCGCATTGAGAATATTTGTTTTAAGTAATACTTTGTCACCCTTCTGAACAAATTTATGAAGAGTGCCTAAAGGTTTTAGCAAGGATTTTAGATCAATATTTTGATACGTACTTTTTTGAATACTTACTAGGGGGTTATTAGATATAGTTGACATGTTCATTTCTATTCAATCCTTTATTTTTACACTACCTTTTTTTATTTAATAATTATAATGTTTATTGAAATTGATTCATTTTAAAGATTTGTTTTTACTCATTTTTTTAAGATAATCATATAATTCTTCAAAAAAGAAAATTTTTATTTTTTATTATCAACTTTTTGGACATGTATGTCCCCATTTTTAAAAACGATCCATCGTAATTTATCTCCGTTATTAAGGTGTAATAACTCAACGACTTCTGAAGGAACTGTTATTCTTCGTCTTGATCCTTTGATGGTCAGTGCTGTTTCAGTTATACATCTTACATTATCTAAATCCACTTTCATAAATAAGGCCCTCTCAAAATAGAGGGGACTGGTTATTAAATTTTTGTATTTTTTACAATAGTTTTTGTACTTATACCATTAAGAAATGGAGGAGATAATAATTTTGAACAATCTTTCACTTATTTTGATTATTAACTAATATCTCCTTTTAAATATGCTTCTGTCTCTGGATCTTTTGGATGAGTAAAAACATCCCCTGCGAGGCCTTGTTCTAACACCTTTCCAAAATACAAAAAAATAACATAATCAGCAATTCTCTTTGCTTGTCTTAGTGTATGTGTTACCAAAACAACAGTGTATTCCTTTTTTAATTGTATTAGTAATTTCTCGATTTGTTTTGCTGCGATGGGATCAAGGGCTGATGTTGGCTCATCACAGAGCAATATTTCAGGTTGAATCGCAATTGCTCTAGCAGCACAAAGTCGTTGCTGTTGACCCACAGATAATTCTGATGCAGGATCATGTAGTCTATCTTTTACTTCTCTCCAGATACCTGCTTCTTTCAAATTATGTTCAACTGCGTGATCAAGCTCCTTTTTTGTTAATTTTTTATGAATTCGAAGTCCATAGGCAACATTGTCATATATTGACATTGGTAAAGGATATGGCCTTTGGGAAAGAAGGCCCATTTTTTTTCGAATATCCGGGACGAATAATCGCGGATTAAGAATATTTGTACCATCAACGATTATTTCACCGGTTATTTTCACCTTGTCTCTTAAATCTAATAATCTATTAAATGATTTCAATAATGTAGTCTTTCCGCATCCTGATGGTCCAATAATGGCCGTTATTTTTCTTGAAGGAATCTTGATATTAATATTATTTAAGACATGATTTTTGTTATAATAAACATTTAATTTTTTTGTTTCTATTTGGTTTTCTTCTGGTGTTATCATGTTTGATTCTCCATTATTTTATTACAAATTTCCTACACCGTTTTATCATACATCTTGAAATTACACTAATTGTGGTAACAATAACAATAAGAATAAATGCTGCAGCGTACGCTTTTTCTCTTACTGCTGGAATTGGAGAGGAATATAAATGGTAAATCATAGTTGGAAGGGCAGCGGTTGAATCCATAAGTGAGGTGGGAATGGAATCGGAAAAACCTGCAGTAAAAAGAATTGATGCTGCATCTCCTATACCCCTTCCAAGTCCTAACAAAACTCCAGCAATTATACCAGGCATGGCTTGTCTTCGAATAACTTTAAATGCTGTTTCAAATGAAGTGGAACCAAGAGAATACGATCCCTCTTTTAGTCCAGCAGGAACCATTTTTATGCATTCATCAATTGATCGAGTAATAATAGGTATTTCAAGAAGAGTTAATGCAAAGATTCCTGCTAAAAGTGAAGCTCCAATTCCAAGAGCAACCATAATCATCAACCCAAATACTCCATAAATAATTGAAGGAATTCCCCAAAGAATATCTAAAGAGAACCTGATAAGAGAGGCAATTTTTGGATGTAAAAAATCACGTTGGAGATATAATGCAATTCCAAGGCCTATTAGATATGCCAATCCTGTGGCCGGTAATGCAAGAAAAATCGAACCAAGGATAGCATTAAGAATGCCTCCTGATCGGCCGAGATAATATCCTCCACTTGATGTTTGAGATATCATTTCAAAACTGAGTGATAGTGCACCGTTCATAAAGATAGTCGTAATGATTAATACAAGACTGCCTATGACTATGGCAATAGAGAGTATCATCAACAGTTTGAAGACATTTTCTTCCGCGATCCGTTTATTCACTTTTTATACCTCCGTTTAGACCTTCTCAAAATAATCCCTCCAAGAATATTGAAGGTTACCACTACAATAAATAACAGTAGAGATACAAACATTAACGCTGATTCATATAAAGGAACAGACATCATTTCTCCATAAGCAGAAGCGATGAGTGATGCGAGGGTTTGTGCTGGATTAAATAAAGTGGCTGGAATTTTTGGAACGCCACCAACAACCATATTTACTGCAATAGTTTCACCAAATGCACGTCCAAATCCGAGTAATAATGCTGAAATGATAGATGGGCGTGAAGCTTTGAAAATCACTTTTTTTACCATTTCCCATTTTGTTGCTCCAACTGACAATGCTGCTTCTTTCAATTCAATTGGAATGGCAGAAAAGGATTCAATGCAAAGTGATATGATTATTGGAAATACCATTACTGCTAATATTACAGAAGCGGTAAAAACACATAATCCCGTACTTTCAACACCAAAAAAGGGTGCAATAAAATCTCTTGTGAATGGGACCAAAACAATAAATGCGCTCAGTCCGTAGACAACTGATGGAACACCTGCTAATACGTCAATAAATGGCCGAAGAATATGACGAATTTTTTCATTGATAAACTCTGAAATAAAAACTGCGGATAGAATGGAAATTGGTATTGCGATAAGAAGTGAAAGACCAGTAACCAGTATGGTTCCTATAAGTATTCCAGCAAGACCAAAGAAACCCTTTTCTGGATTCCACAATGTGGAAAACAATAGTTCAGTGATAGATGTTTTTCCGAGTAGTGGCATTGATTTAATAATAAGCATAAATAAAATGATGAAAAAGAGAAGTGATATGATAACAGTAATTGTTAACATAAGCTTTGTTCCGAGAAAATCTCGGATGCTTCTCTTATCCATGAGTATCAATTATACGGTTTTTTTTTCACTTTGATATTATATAATTAATTCAGGTCGAACACCAGTCTCTAAAAAATCGATTTGTTGATTAATCATTGTTAATGAAAGAGTGATATATCCATTTTCAGAAACATATTGTTGTCCGTCAGTTAAGATCCAATAAACAAAGTCTTTTGCGATTCCTTTGAAATTTTCTTTTGTAACAAGATGTAAGGCTCGAGCAGGTGGGGATGGGTAAATATCATTAGCTATGGCTGTAACAATGTCATCCCTTGTATTATACACATTTTCGTTTTCAACTAGTATCCTATTTTCATTCAAATCTATAGGTATTGGTCTTAGTTTTTCAAACGGTGTTTTAGTGGTTGCATCGTATACAAAATTAATATTGTTATATCCAATTCCATTTATGTCTCCTTGTACAGCAGCAGCCAGATTTGGATCACCATTGATTGCTGAATCTGCTGCATTCGTAAGATCATCTTGGGAATAATCACCAAGGTAAATTGCCCATGTTTGTGCAGCACCACAAGAATCTGATCGAGTATAAACATTGATTTTATTCTTATTTGATTCGTCGCCGGAAAGTTCTCCCCAAGTAGTGATATTTCTAGTAATGAAAATATCAATAAATTGCTGCCTTGTCACGCCTTTTTCTCGTATGCTTTCATATGTTGGGTTGTTTTCATTTATGGTTGCAACCACGGCATCTTTACAAACAGATACCCAAAAGATGTCTTGATCGATTTCAGCAGGATATATCTCTCTTGATATCATACCAATATCAACAAGACCTTGGATGGCATCAGACATTCCTTTACCTGCACCACCGGCAGATATTTCGATTTTCATATCTGGATGTATAACATGATAAGCATCCGCCCAGATTCCCATCATGGGATAAAGAGCAAATGCTCCTGAGATTTTTATGGTATTCTTACTACTATCGATACATCCACAGGTACTTACAATTGTAATGATTAAAATAATTATTGTTATTGCTTTTATAGCTAAGAAATTTTTTTTTCTTTTTATTTTATCAATTATTTTCATTTTCTTCTCCCTCGTTTTTTATACAAATTTTATATATTTCTTCTAATTTTATAATGCATGCTGTTGAAATAATATGATTTTTACAAAAAGCTAAGTTTCTATACCAATCAACGAGCACAGCTGCTTTGCATAGTTTACAATGAAAATTACCTGTGAATGTTTTTATATAAAAATGTTCAAAGAGTTTTTCAAAAAATCGTTGCCTATCCTTTTTTTGATGCACAATGAAATCATATTTTTTATTCATATGCAAATCCTTCTTTTTTGATCTCCTTTTTAATTTACCACATTTATTCCTATATTTCTAATTTATACGATATTGAATATAGATACCATCATATTTATAATTATTGGAAATTATCATATAACATTTGGTTATTATTTGTTAAATACCATTATTATTATGATTATTGCAAATTATATTATTTTTAAAAAAATAAACATTATGAAATGGCTAATTGCACTTTTTACATTTTAATCAACATAAATTTTACAATTAAAATAATTAAAAAATATTTTTAACAAAAGTAATAGTACTTATTTTGTTTCTTTTGTTTCATCCTCAATGGGGAAATATTGAGTTGCGAGATAGTATTTATGAATCAAATGTTTTAATGTAATTTCACCAATTATCGAATCATCTTCAACAACTGCAAGCCTTCTTATACGATGCCGCATCATCTTCACAAGTACTTGCACCACGGTTTCATTTGCTTTACAATAGATGGGGTTTTTCGTCATCACATCTTCAACAAAACCACAAGTTCCATGAATGTACTGTTTTGGAATACTAAATATATTGAAATATTGTCTAGGTGGGGCTAGAATATAAAGGACATCTTGTCTGGTTACAACACCAACTAAATTTCTCTTTTCCAGATCTTTAACTACCCAAACATGAGATTTTCCATCAAGAATTGACAACACATTTTCAATGGGATCACTTGCTTTGATAATGGGTAAATCCCACGTTCTGTTGTCCATTATTTTTTCAACTTTTAGTTCATAAAATTCTTTTATCAGTTGAGAATCATCACATGGCATGTTTCATTCCTCATTAATTATATTTTTAATCTTAAGCTTTTCCAATTTCTTTTGCACGAGTTATTGCAATACGTACACCAATAGGACCTATTATTGCAAACACTACTGTTGTCGCAGCAATTGTGGTGATTATCATAGATCCGAATTCTGGATGACCAAGAGTTGCAAGTTTATGAGCTGCAACTAAAGATAATCCAATTGCCACACCAGCTTGAGAAAGAATTGCAAGCCCTAAATTATTTTTAATAGTCTTTTCTGTTTTTACTAAAGCTGCAGAAATATAACTTCCGCCTATAAGACCAAATGTTCGACAAATGATATAAACAACCCCAAGAAGACCAATTCCAGATAATAATCCAACATCCATATTTAAGCCAGCTACAACAAAAAACAAAATATAAATCGGTAAAGTAATTGATTTAATATTTTCAAACACGGGTTTATTATCCTGAGGATATAGATTAATAATTACCATACCAAGAACCATACAAGAAAGGATTAATGAAAGACCAAGCTGAACTGCAATTCCTCCAGTTAATAAAACACTTGTTAATGATAATGCAATAATTTCTTCTCTAGAAACAATCCTTTTCAATAAAAATGCAAATCCAAGACCAATTACTACACCCAACAAAATCGCTCCAATAATCTCTAACAATGGAGTAATTATAATATTAGTAAAAGAAAACATTCCACTTGATAATAATAACACAACAAATGCCATTGCAAATGCATAAATTAAAATAGCAAAACCATCATCAAAACCAACCACTGCAAGAATAGAATCGGTTAATTTTCCTTTTGCTCTATATTCATGAATTACAGCGACTGTTCCTGCAGGAGCACTTGCAGGAGCTAGAGCTGCAAAAATAATCGAAATAATTAAATTTCCAGTTAATAAATAAACTCCGAGAAATACTATAAAGAAAGCACCTAATGATTCTCCAATGATAATAGCAATAATTCCCTTCCCCATCGAGCGCAATAAACGAAGAGTAAGTTCGCCTCCAATTATAAAAGCGACGATACTAAGAGCAAAATTGGTAATAGTCTCTGATTCAATAGGGGTTAATTGAACCCAATTTAAAATACTTGGGCCAATGATGATACCTGCGATAATATATCCAATCACACCAGTAACTTTCAATAAAAAGGTTCCCTTGCCTATAAGTAAACCAAGTCCAATAGCAATTCCGATCAATAATAAAAAATTATACATTAGCCTCACCTAACATTTTACGTATTTGGATGTTTTAACGTAGTAAACTTCTTTTTCTCTTCTTACTTTATGGATAAATAGTAATAATTTAATGAATAATTCGAAATGATTAAGGCCTATTTATAGTGATGGTGCTTATTGGCACATCTTTTTTTCTAATTCACGAATTTGTTTTTTGATTTTTTCAATTTTCGTCTCATATTTTTGCTTATGTTTCTCATAACTTGAATCTGATAGTTTATGAGCTCGATAATTTTTTTCTATATCATTTAAAAGTCGTTGTTCTTTAGCTCTTCTAGCATTCAGTTCTTTAATTTTTCCATCAATTTTTTCGTGGTTCATATTTTCACCTATATTTAAAATTGTCACTGATTTAGTTTAATTTTGATTAATAATTAACTTCATTTTTGTTATTTGATTCTTATTTTGAGAATTGAATTTATGTTTTAATTTTGAATAAAAAATTAATCTTTTCACATAAAAACTAAAATAGAAAAGTTCCATAATATCAATTCCTTAAAAATTACC
Source organism: uncultured Thermoplasmatales archaeon (assembly GCA_964636235.1). Taxonomy (GTDB): domain Archaea; phylum Thermoplasmatota; class E2; order DHVEG-1; family DHVEG-1; genus EX4572-165. The sequence continues at coordinate 5,768 of CAZWQV010000001.1, read as the reverse complement.
CAATCTTGCTCCATGAATGTGTGTTTCTCATACTTCTACCTCGATGTTTTTTAGTAGAAGTCGTCAGCCCAAGGTATGAGCGGTTTTGGCGGGCGTCATGGCGAGAATGTCATGGCGGGCGTCAAGGTGGACTTCATCACCCTTACGTATAAAGTAAGAGAGTAAGTAGGTTATAAATTTTACGGTAAACGACGATTGTTATATAATAAATTCATGTTAAAAAACGATTCAAATAGTATTTATTATGTTAATTATTGTTTCATTTGTTATAGATAAATAAAACTATCTTATTAATATTCTTAATTGATGTTTCTCAACGAAGTATATCAATATTAAAACTATTTTTTATTATACAATTCGTTTTTTTATTATTATAATTAATAATGCAAAAATTAATAATATATATCCGAACCCAGGGGCAATATTTTCTTCATCAAATCTTTTCTTATTATTTGAAAATATGTTATCTTTTATTATATTTTCAGTAGGAGGAATATGAATTCCAATATTATTATCTCTTATAGTGTTATTTTCAATTATATTGTTTGAGGAGATTCTTAAATTAATTGCACAGTAATTATTTCTCATTAAAGAATTATTTTTAATTACATTATAATCTGATGAATCATAAATTCCAAAACCATTATAGGTATGATTGGTAACGATATTGTTAATTATTATATTATGAGATGCATTGCTCATGTAAATACCACAATGATTGTTTTCAAAAATTCTGTTATTTTCAATGAGATTATGATGGGCATTAAATAAGGTCATACCGTAGAAATTATTTTTAATAATATTATCCTTGATTATTGCATTTGATGAACTTATATTAATTCCAGAATTAGGATAAATCTTACCACTTTGTTGAATTGTTACATTTTGAATTGATACATTATATGCATTTATTTTTATTACATTACCAGCATTTCTACCACTGATAATTGTATTGGTCTTATTTTCTCCTATAATAGTGATTGCTTTATTGATGACGATATTTTCAATATAGGTTCCCTCTGAAATTAAAATAATATCTGAATTATTTGCTTTATCAATTGCCTCTTGTATTGATGAAAATAATCCATTTTCAGATACAATTATATCATAGTTAGAATCACTATCAAATGCGGCTATTGATTCCTTGCTAGTTATAAAAATAATGGAAAGGATTATAAAAAATATCGAGATTATGCGAATCATGTTTTTTTTATATTTCTCCTTCATTAACAATTGATATTATTGTAACAGTACAATAAGATTTTCCAACAAAAATTAAAAATTATATGATTTCTAACATGGGTAAAAAAGAAAATATTTTAACGAAATACTTCATGATACATTCATATGGAACGAAAAATAATAAGTGTTATGCTAACAATATTGTTATCCTCATTAATTTTTTCAGGCTGCGTACAACAAAATACAAACACTGTTAAATATCAATCATTTGAACAATTCATACCTGATTCAAAACAAGGTATGATATCAATGAATTTTACTATAAGAACTGATAACTCAACTGAAATAGCTCGTTTATGGGTTCCATATCCAGTTTCGAATGACTATCAACAAATATCGAATTACCAGATAAAGGGTAACTTTGATTATCAAGGTGTTTTCAGACATGCTCCCTCTGGAACAATGATTTTGTATGCTGATTGGCATAATTCAGATAAATATCCAAATTTAAATTTAACGTTTCATATAAAAAGGGAAGAAAGAATTCATAAGAATTTTACAATTACCGATAATGATGTCCCTATTGTTATAAAAAAATATTTAGAGCCGACATCCTTAGGACCTACGGATGGGCTCGTAAAGGAGATTGCTGAAGAGGTAATTGAAAATAATAAGAGCATTCTTAAAAAAGCAATAGCGATTTATGATTATCTCATCGAACATGGTCAACGAGATCCAGATTTAAGTTTCTGTGGTAATGGTGATGTCTGTACCCTACTTGCAGATTTAAATGGGAAATGTGCTGACTTTTCATCAGTTTTTGTAGCTTTAAGCCGTAGTGTTGGAATTCCAGCGCGCGAGATATTTGGAACAAGAATGAGTAAAGATGGAGACATCACAGGTTCATATCATTGTCATGCAGAATTTTATTTGCCCAACTATGGATGGATTCCTGTTGACCCTTCAGATGTTGCAAAATTGATGTTAAACGAAAATCTTGATTTATCAGACCCAGAAATCATTACCGCTCGTGATTATTATTTTGGAATTCAAAGTGAAACCTATGTTGATCTTTCAATGGGTCGAGATATACTCTTAAGTCCAGAGCAGGAAGAAGGACCACTAAATTATTTTATGTATCCGTATGCGGAAGTCAATGGAAAATCTCTTGATTTTATATCTCAAGAATCTCTTCGTTATACCATAAAATTTTGGGAAGATGCCTCCTAAACTATCACTTTTTTCCATAAATTTTTATACTTTTTAAATCATTATATTATTAAAATAATATATGTGAGCGTAAACAATAATATGATATCCTCTAAAATATGTACTAAAATATCCTTTCTTTTTGTTTTGATTATTATGATTTTGTTTTCTTTTCATGTTGTAACTGGATCTTCTCGTTTTTATCAATCTGATATACATATTTTAGATAACGGTTGGGTTGAGATTATTGATGGTGTAACAATTCTTCATGTTGGTGGAACACCATATCAGATGGGATATCAACATGGTTTCTATTTACATGATGAAATTATGGATAATATTGCAGCCATGAGATATTATTGTGCCCAGCATGGATGGAACTATAATGATGTTTTGGAAGTATGGCACATTCAAGAACAATATCTTCCTTCGGTCTATATTGATGAAATGCAAGGTATGGCGGATGCATTAGGAATTCCCTTTGAAGAAGTGGCAGTACATAATACATGGATGGGTGTGTTTAATCATTTGTTTTCTTGTTGGGGTGCTTCACTTTGGGATGATGCAACAATTGATGGAAATTTAATCCATATGAGAAGTTGTGACGGAGTTATGGGTATTATGGACCCTGAAACTGGTAGTTATTTGTATGAAAATCAAATTATTATCATTAGAAATCCAAATGATGCATATGCATCATTAACTCCAATTTTTGCAGGCGATGTTCTTAGCATTGGTGGATTTAATGAAAATGGAGTTGCAGTAAGTGAGCTGACTATTCTAGGAGAGGATACTACATATCTTGGTATTAATGCAGGATTTAGGATGAGGATGGTTCTTGATTTTGCAGATGATGCATATGAGGCAGTTTCGATTATGAATTCAAATAGAACATGTTGTTGGAATTTTATTGTATCTGATGCGCAAATTCCGATTGGATTTGCAATTGAACAATCAGCAAACTTTGTTTATACAGAGGCTTGGTTTGATTCAGCTGAATCCACCAATCCTTTTTGGCAGATTAAAGATGTTGTTCGACGTGGAAACTGTAACATTGTACCAAAAATGGCTGAAATGAATCGGAAATATTATGATCCAAGCGGATTAAAAGGATACCTACGCATGCTATTAGGAATTGAATATACATATTCAAATTGGATTCAATATAAGGCTATTAGTGATGAAATTGAATCACGTTATGGTACCATATCTTTTGAAGATGGTTTGTACCTTTTACGGGAAGTTTATCAGGGTAAAACAAATATTATGTTTCGTATAATTCATACGGATAAAACAGAAACAGCACGTCAATGGACGGCCAATCCTTTAACTGGTGACTTTGCTATCTGTTTTGCCGAAAATAATATTGAAGCATATCAAAGACCTATTCATACGTTTAATTTTTATGAATTATTAAACGATGAACCGCCTAAATAAGGATGGATAATTATCAATTGAGAAATAATTAATATTTATCCATGTAGTTATGAAAAAATAACTGATTTTACAGAGGATATATTTTTTATTTTAGGAATAATATGAGGTGGTATCCTTTTTTCGATAACCACAAAAAGACGTGGCTCTTCATTCATTTCAAAATCGTCAACAATTGCTTGTCGAATGCTTATCCCTTCCTCTGCTATTATCGTTGCAACTTTAGCTAGAATGCCTGGTTCACTTGCATTTTTTGGAATAATCTCGATAACATCCCATCCCATTTCACCAGCCATATCTCGCAAATGACATGTTGGTTTCAGTTTACTAAAAATTTTTACTAATTTCGGCTCATTATTAATCGTTTCAATAGTTGCTTTTACCGCTCTTCTATCAATTGAAAGAGCACGTGCAATTTTTGAATCTGAAAGTTCAATACTTCCACAATATACATTATGATTATGAACTCTTAAACCAAGTTCAAGCATTTTTTGTGCAACTTTTTTTCTTTTTGGGAATTGATCAAAATAAACTGAAATATCGCGCCACATAGTAGTAATTAATGTATCTGTGATTATATTATACTTGTGCTTTAATGTTTATTTTATTAACCTAACGAATATTTTTATACATAGATGAATATTTTTTAAAACTTATTTGATAATCAGATTTTCCAGATACCAATGATAAATGTTGGACTTATATAACCTGAAAATTTATCTTGAGCAATATAACAACAACAGGGATATCCACCATTGGTTTCATCTAACATTGAGATTGAAAACTCGCTTTCTCCCCCAAATATGATTATAAGAAGATGAATTGGAAGGAATCGGAACCCTTGATTTTGATCTCGTTCTATATCACTAATTTTCCCTATGAGAATTGTATTGACAATATCAGAAGATATACATTTACTTTTTTTCATTGAAATAGTCAATGTATTAAAATCACTTTCAGCACTTTTTTCATCCCTTGCCTTCACTTTTATGGTATAAGACTCTTGATTTTCCCAAATATGTGAAAAAGTAATTTCATCACCAGAATCATAGGGGCCAAGCCAATCAGAATTTGATTCATCTCCCCAGTCAATATAATAGTAAAGCCGATCATTATCTTGGTCAGTTGATGATATAAGGTAGTCGTATTGTTCACCAGCTTTTCCTTCCTGAGGACCAATTATTGTTGGTTTATTCGGCGGTTGATTATTTGCTATTCCTAAAAAAATCTTTAAAAAATCGTCCCAAGATGTTTCTATTGAAAAAAGTGTTTTTTCATATGTATCCGGTAGAATACCATTATCATAACGAAGGGCAAGATTAAAATCCGATGATCTTCGAGGAAAATAGAAATTAAATCCTTCGCAATCATCTTTTTCAAGATGTTTTTTATTAATAACAAGTGATGAAACAGAGGAGAGAATTTGGTTTTTTATATTTTGTCCTTCTTGGTCTTTAAATTCTAATTTATTTAAAAATTGAACAAGGTCTATATAATAATCGATGTCCCACATTTCACCATAAATTCTAATATCCTCTAGAGCAGATAGGATATCTGATTGATATACCTCAAGATTATCAATGAAATATTGCCCCAGGTTATCAATAGCAATTTCTACTGCATCAACTGATTGGAGATCAATTGCTCCAACTGCGGTCATAAGTTTCCATTGTGGGATATCCTCTGGTGTAAAACTATCAACAATTGCTGAAGCAAATGAGGCGGGGCTCATTGATGGATTTGCTACCAATGTAGATATACTTTCTTGAAATGGCCAAGATCCACCTACTCCACAATCCGCATATCCAACATAATAACTACAAAAGTTTTTGATTTGATATGCCAATTCAAGATTTCCGCCAAGACATGTTTCAATTGCCATGACATCGATTTTTTGCGATCCTTGATTTGTTACTTCTGATAAAACAGTAGATAGTTCGGTC